>DASSZB010000187.1:0-5039 GCA_035702935.1 Dehalococcoidia bacterium | reverse complement strand
GTGTGCAAAAATCGGTAATCGCCGCTGGCGTGGGTTCCGCCTGAGGGTCTCCAAAGTCCTGGAGGAGCGCGACGGTTGGGTAGCCAAGCGCAATATCGTTCGGGATGCTTTCGTCGATAAGCGTACCGGGCGGGAAGGTGAGGAACTGCAGGAGCACAGGGATACCCGCGATGATCGTGATCCCCGTCGAGCGTCGTATCGGCTGCAAGTTGTCGGTGTCGAACACGCGGTTGATGAAGTCCGGGTACTTGTCGAAGGCGTCATACAGCCCGTTCGCGGGGTTCACGTCCTTGGCATAGTCCGGGGTGTTGTCAACATCGGCCTTGTCCGTGTCGTTGAACGAGACGGTATCATCGATGTCGACGCTAGCGTTGACTATATCGAATTCGATGGTCAGGTCAATGTTACAGGCGGACCCGATGAACCCTAGAGCGGCGCGCGATTCGACTTTGCCGACAATCGCGCCAATCGGGACATCTCGTCCTTCGACGATCCCCCAGTCGTCCGGGACGAATCCGGCGACGCCCGCAAAGTTGGCATCTCCGTTCGGCAGGTCCAGGTGGAAACTGAGGTCCGACATAACCTCCGGCGCTGTGTCCGCCACAGCCACGTTGAACTCCGGTGTGAAGGTGGCGTAGGCAGTGCTCGAAGCGGGCAGCACCGCCAGCAGGGCAACGACCACAACGGCAGGGGTCCGCCGGGCTACTGGTGCGAGAAGTGCGGAAATAGACATCAAGGCACCCTATTACCTTCGGCCCGCGTCCGCATTATACGCCTTCGCCCCGAGCTCGTCTGCCTCACCACCAACCGGCTGCAATCCTCCTACTCATCGGGTATCATTGGGCCTACTTCCAACCCGCCCAGGAGGTCCAGCCCAATGCCCCAGCCGTTCAAGGGCGTCATCGGACGCTACGTCTCAGAGTCCACGCCGTGGTGGCCGGAGCCTGTCCGGCCGCCGGAGGGCTCGCCGAACATCCTCTACCTCGTCCTGGATGACGTCGGCTACGGTCAACTGAGCTGCTTCGGCGGGCTCTGCGAGACCCCGAACCTGGACCGGCTGGCGGCAGGCGGACTGCGCTACAGCAACTTCCACACGACCGCCCTGTGCTCCCCAACACGGGCCTGCCTCCTAACCGGCCGCAACCACCACTCCAACGCCATGGCCAGCATCGTCGAAGTCCCCTCCGGCTTCCCCGGATACACGGCCTCCATGCCCTTCGAGAACGGGTTTATCTCCGAGATCCTGAACCCGCTGGGCTACGCCACCTACGCCATCGGCAAGTGGCACCTCACTCCGCACACCGAGATGAACATGGCGGCGCGCCGCGACCGCTGGCCCCTGGGCCGCGGCTTCGACCGCTATTACGGCTTCCTCGGCGGGGACACAAACCAGTGGCAGCCGGAACTCGTGTACGACAACCACCAGGTGGAGCCGGAAAAGACGCCGGAGGAGGGCTACCACCTGACCGAGGACCTCACCGACCGAGCGATCGAGTTCCTGACGGACCTCAGGAACGTGGCGCCGAGCAAGCCTTTCTTCCTCTACTTCTGCACCGGCGCCGGCCACGCACCGCACCACGTGGCGAAGGAATGGATCGAGAAGTACGAGGGCAAGTTCGACATGGGCTGGGACAAGGCCCGCGAAGCCGTTTTCCAGCGCCAGAAGGAGATCGGCATCATCCCCGCGGACACGCAGCTCACGCCGCGCCCGCACTGGATCCAGGAATGGGAGACCCTCAGCGACGACGAGAAGAAGCTCTACGCCCGGATGATGGAGGTGTACGCCGGCTTCATCTCGCACACGGACCGTCACATCGGCCGCCTGCTGGATTTCCTGGCGGGGATCGGCGAACTGGACAACACGCTCATCGTCGCCATCTCGGACAACGGCGCCAGCGCCGAAGGCGGGCCGCACGGCTCGCTGAACGAGGCGCTCTTCTTCAACCGGGTGCCCGAGAGCCTCGAGGAGAACCTGAGGCGCGTGGACGAACTGGGCAGCCCCACCACGTTCAACCACTACCCTTTCGGCTGGGCCTGGGCCGGCAATACGCCGTTCCAGCGCTGGAAGCGGGAGGTCCACGAGGGAGGCGTCGCCGACCCCTGCATCATCTCCTGGCCAAAGGGGATCGGCGCCCGAGGCGAAGTCCGCGGCCAGTACGTCCACGCCGTCGACGTCACGCCTACGATCCTCGAAGTCCTCGGAATCGAGCCGCCGCATGAGATCCGCGGCGTCACCCAGTCCCCGATGCAGGGCGCCAGCTTCGCGCCGTCCCTGGCCGATCCGGCTGCCCCACCACCTCGCGAGACGCAGTACTACGAGATGCTGGGCAACCGCGCCGTCTACCACCGTGGCTGGAAGGCCGTGGTCTACCACGGTACCGAGGGGATGATCTACGACGGCGTCACGGATCCCTACCGCAGCTTCGACCAGGACAAGTGGGAGCTGTATCACGTGGAGACGGACTTTTCGGAGGCCAATGACCTCGCGGCCGAGCACCCTGAGAAGCTCCGCGAGCTGCAGGACATCTGGTGGGTGGAGGCCGCGAAGTATGACGTCCTGCCCATCAACGCCCGCACCGTGGGCCGCATCGCCGGCCGGCCACAGCCGGGCGGCAAGCGCAACCGCTTCGTCTACTACCCGGGCGGCACGGCCATCGAGCTGCAGGCCTCGGTCAATACCAAGAACCGCTCTCACACCATCACCGCCGAGGTCGTGGTCCCGGAGGCTGGCGCCGAGGGTATCCTCCTGGCCAACGGCGGCCGCTTTGGCGGCTACGCATTCTTTGTGAAGGACGGCCGGCCGCACTACGTGTACAACTTCCTGGGCGTGGAGACCTACCGGGTGTCTTCGACGGCAACCGTCCCGGTCGGCCCTGCCGTCGTCGCGTTCTCTTTCGAGAAGACAGGCAAGGCGTGGATCGGGCCCGGTGGGATCGCGCGCCTGTATATCAACGGCGAACTGGTGGGCGAAGGAGAACTCCCGCGCACGATCCCGTTCTTCGCGGGGCTCTCGGAACGCCTGCAGGTGGGACGGCAGGACGGCTCAACGACGAGCGACGACTACGCCGCGCCGTTCGCCTTCACCGGTACCCTCAAGCGTGTGATCGTGGACGTGACCGGCCAGGACCTCATCCGCGACCTCGTCCAGGAAACCGAAATCGGCCTCGCGCGCCAGTAACGGTCTGCGCCTCGCTCACGACTGTACCGCCCGCGAACGGCCAGGGTTCCGCCCATCCGTTTCACGCGAGCGCTCGACGAGCGGCGGGATCAGCTCTGCAAGGCAGGCCTTCGGTCTGCAGCTACGGGCGAAGCGCCCTGCCTGAAGCCTCTACTTCTTGCGCTGCTGCTCCCGCGCCAGCAACGCCGCCTCCACGCGGTTGCGCACGTGCAGCTTCTCCAGGATATTCGTCATGTAGTGTTTGACGGTCTTCTCGCTCAGGAACAGCTGGTCCCCGATCTCCTTATTGGTGAGCCCGCCCGCCACGCGCTCCAGGATCTGCTGCTCCCTCTCGCTCAGGTCTTCGACTCCAGGGACATCAGTTTTGACGGGCCGCGAGGTCATCTCCTTGAGGAGCCGTCCTGCCATCTGGGGCGTGACGTATGTGTCTCCCGCTGCCACCGCACGCACGACAGACCCAAGGTCATTTCCAGCGATACCTTTGAGCACGTAACCCCGGGCGCCCTTCTTCAAGGCCTGCAGCAAAGCGTCTTCATCTTCCACGGCAGTGAGGATAATCACGCAGGCGCCGGGACACGCGGGCTGTATGGCATCGAGGACGTCAAGACCGCTGCCATCCGGAAACTGGAGGTCGAGGAGTAGAACATCCGGGGACAGTTCCCTCGTCCGCCGGACGGTCTCCGCCGCCGTGGAAGTCTCGCCCACCAGGTCGAGGCCGGGTGTGTCCCGTATCGTGTAGATGACCCCTTGCCGGAACATGGGATGGTCGTCAGCGACCAGGACGCGGATGCCGGCCATCAGCGGATGCCTCCGACCGGCAGGACGGCGCGGACGACGGTTCCCCCGGCGGGGACCGAGGTCACCGTTAGCGTCCCGCCGAGCATCTCGACGCGTTCACGCATGCCCCTGATCCCAAAGGAGCGTCCGTGGGCGGGCTCGGCCTCCGTTTCGGCGATGCCGGTCCCTCCGTCGCTAATCTCCAGCACGAGCGCATCGTCAAGCACAGCCGCCGTGACGCTGGACTCGGTGACGTGAGCGTGCTGGTGCGCGTTGTTAAGTGCCTCCTGGGTCACGCGGTAGAGCGTGATCTTGACGGGAAGTCCCACAACCGGCAGAGCATCTTCCAGTGCCAGCTTCACGACATCGCCGGTCTTGCTGCGGTGATCTTCCGCGGCTTTGTTCAAGACGCCTGCCAGGTCCATGTTCTCCAAATCGGGTAGCCGTAGACCCGCGGATATCATCCGGATTTCGTTAAGGGCGCTGTTCAGTGCGGTCCGCATCATCTCCACGTCGTTACCGGCCGACTTCTTCTCTTCGGCGCCGGCGCGGACGGAATCCAGGCGCAGGAGTACGAGGCCCACGTCCTGAGCGGGGCCATCGTGAAGGTCCTGGGCGATCCGCTTGAGCAACATCTCGTCCGTCTCGGATTTCGCCGCGGCGGCGCGGCCGACTCGTTTGGCCAGCGCGGCATTCTGGCGCGCCAATCTATCCAACCGCTCGTGTTGACGGCTGATGGTGCTGCTGGCGCCACCCACCATACCGACAAGGAGCAGGTACATCACAGCCGTCGATCCCCCAACGATAAACCAGCCGTCCCGCTGGGAGGCAGCGATCTCGGAGTTGAGGTCTTCCGGATCCTGGTAGAACTCGACGGCGCCGATGATCTTGCCCGTCCCATCCTCGCGCACGGGTGCGTACGTCTCGACCAGGCGGTCAAAGTTCGCCCTCTCATAGACGTTCTCGTCATCTTCGAGGTCCGACATGTGAGCGTGGATCTCACCGCCCAGAGCCTCCCGTAAGTCATCGGCCACCGGGAAACGTCGGCCGATGAGCGCCCTGTTCTTTGCCCAGACGATGTCGC
>DASSZB010000176.1:0-5088 GCA_035702935.1 Dehalococcoidia bacterium | reverse complement strand
ACGCGGAACTCGTGCGAGATCTTACCCGTGTTCGTGACGTCAAGCTTGACGACTTCTCCCTGCGCCACTTCGATGGAATTAGGTTCGAACCTGGTTCCGGCCTCCGTGCCGTCATCAGTTACGACGACCTCGATAGTACGTGTCGCCTGCTCCTCAGGAATGACGGTGCGGTCCTCTGTCTGGATGATCTCTTCAGGCGGGCCGAAGACGATGCGGATGCGATCCCCGTCGTGGGGGATGAACCGCGTCAGGGCACGGCCTTGCAGCCGCTCCTCGGCGGTTGCTCCGGCCCTCGTGACGTACACCTGGAGCTCGCCGGGCTTCCCGTCGGGGCAGGTGTCGCCGTTGGTGTATGTCTTGGTGCTGCCCGGGATGTTTACGGAGGAGCTGGTGAGTTTACCGCCGCCGTACTCGAACCACTTGACGAGCCGGGCGCCGGAGCCTTCTTCGAAAGTGCGGAATGGGTGTATATGGATGATCCCGTCCGCATGCGTGTGCACGCCGCTCTCCCAGACAGTAGCGTTGGGCTGCTTCTCCCCGCAGGCGAAGAACTGGTAAGGGGCATGCCAGTGGTCGCCGATCCTGGGGGCTCCCGTGGCTGACCGCACCAGGAAGAGGAAGCCGAGGATGCCGAAGACGACGACGATTATGCCGACCACGGGTGCCCATGGCGGGAGATAAAACCCCGTGATCCGCCTCATCCACCACGGCCCCCTGGCGGCAGTGGTCTGCACAGGCCGGTAGGCGCGCGGCGACCCGCTGCGCCAGAAGTCCATGGGCGAGACGCTGCCGGCTGCCGTGGAAGAGCCGCGCTCTTCGCGACGGCCACGCTCCTTGGCGCCGCCGGAGTCCTTCTTGCCACCGCCCCCAAAACGGAAGCGGCGCACAGTGGGCTGGCCCGGGGATTCCTCCTCGGTGATTATGGGCTCTTCGGGCTCTGCGCCAGGAGCCTCGTCCCGCTCTTCAATTGGCCTGCGATGCGCGCCGCCGCGGCCGCCTCTGCGACCCCTGCGGCGTTTCCCCCGCTCTTCGTCCGCCACTAGCTATTCCCTTTCTTCCCCCTGCCCCGGCGAGGCCGCCGGCGTCGCTGCCTTTCGGCGCGCCTGCCTGTAACGCTCGTCGAGCTCATTTAACTTGTTCACGTTCCCTGCCTCGCTCGGGTCTAGAGAGGCGGAGAACCACGCATCCAGGACTTCGGCCGCTACTCTCTCCGAAGTGGCGCGGAGGCTCAAGCAGAGGACGTTGGCCTGGTTCCAGGCCCTTGCCCCGCGAGCCGTCTCCGCATCTCCGCAGAGGGCTGCCCTGATCCCCGGCACCTTGTTCGCGGCCATCGCTACGCCGGTGCCCGTCCAGCAGAAGAGAACGCCTTCGTCCGCTTCGCCGGAGGCCACGCACTCGGCCACCAGTGCCGCCACGTCCGGCCAGGCCTGCGCTTCGCCGCTCAGCGGCCCGAAGAGGCGCACCGCGAACCCGCGTCTCTGCAAGTCCTGCTGGACGAAGTCCGTAAGGTGCGACCGTTCGTCGCTGCCGAGGGCAATGCGCAAAGTGGAGTCAGTGGCAAGGGCATCGGTCAATCTGGATACAGGGTACATTATAGGGTAGTGCGCGGTGATTGTGCCAAACGTGGCCAGAGCGGCCCAAGTTCGAGAATGTGACGGGTTTGTTAACTAACTTATCCTGATAGACAATTCGGGTTGACACAGCATCCACCCGGTTGTCTAATGAGGTCGACAATCCCCCACAGTTTGCCAAGAGCACTGCGCAGGAGGCTCCATGAGCACCCAGACCCGCACATCCGCAGTCGATCGCTTCTTTGATGCCATTCTTGAGCGCCAGACAAGCCTCTACGATGCGGTCCGCAGCGCCACCGAGCGCAACCACCGGTTTACACGCTCCATCATCGAGGGCGTGCGCCAGAGTAACCGCGACTGGACCGAAGTGGGCCGGCGCTGGATCAACAAGCCCACGGACATCGTCGGCGTCTACGAATCCGTGACCGAAGCCGTCGGCAACCAGCAGTCCCGGGCCCTCGCCCTGGGGCGCGAGTGGATCGACGACGTCGTCGAGGGCCAGCGCGAGAGCCGCGAGGTCGTGCGCCAGGGCATCGGTGACTGGCGCGAGGCGCTGGAACGCGTGCAGGCCAACGCACCCACGTTCCTGCGGCGAACCGGATGGTCACGCCGCAACAACGACAAGCAGCCGGCAGAGGCCGCGGAGAAGTAGCAGCTGGCTTCAACACGCACTGGCAAATAAGAGAGGCGGGGCACAGGCCCCGCCTCTCCTGTTTGCGTGCTGGGTGTCACGACTCGCCCGGTAGCGGGCTGTTCTGCTCAGATGTGGCGCTGCCTCGGCCGTAAGCGGGCCCGGTCGCCGGCGTAGCCACTCCCGGGCAGTCGGCCGCCGGAGGACCGCCCACCATATCGGCAAACGTTACGAGGTCTGTGCTCCCGTCCACGCGGAAGCGGTTGAACTGGAACGGGTGGGATGGATCCTGGGTGGTGGACGCAGGACCAGCGAGAAAGGCACCTGAGTAGCCCGCAGCTGCCGCCATGGAAACGATCTGAGCCTGCCGCTCGGCGGTGCCTGAACGAAAGGGCTCTCCGGAAGGGAACACCAGGAACGCCGGCGCTCTGCCCGTGTGCTGCGAGATAGCCAATCGCGAGTCCCTCAGCTGCCCCAGCGCTGTAGCGTCGTCCGCTACGTTGAGGTCGATATGCGTCACCGTGTGCGACATCATTTCCATGCCTGCGCCGGCCATCGTCTCGATCTGCGACCAGGTCATGTATTCGCCGCCAGCCTCCGCGTATCCAGTGATGATGGAGAACGCCCCCGTCATGCCGTGTCTCTCGAGGATGGGAAATGCGTCCGTGTACTGGTCGGCATAGCCGTCGTCGAACGTCAGGATCACCGGTTTCGGAGGGAGCGCTCCACGCCCGGCGATGGCCTCCGCCATGCGCGAGGGTGTAATCGCCGTGTAGCCGGCGCATTCCAGGTAGTCCATCTGCCTGGAGAAGACGTCGGGTCTCACGTTGAGGGGAGCCCTGTAAATATCGTTGGGCGGCGTATCCGACACGTCGTGGTACATCAGTACCGGCAGTTCGAACGGTGCAGTAATCGGGTCGGAGGACGGCAGCGGCGTCGGGACTGGCGTTGGTGTTGCGGTGCGCGTCGCCGTTGGCGTGCGCGTCGGCGTTGGCGTGCGCGTCGGCGTCTGGGTTGGGCGGGGCGATACCGTCACTGACGGGCTGGCACTATCGCCCCCGCTGGAACAGGCGGCGAGGAGCAACATCGCGATGAGGCCGGCGGCCAGGCAAGGGTTGCGCACAGACAAATCATATCCCGGTGAGCGGGCGATGCGCTGAGCAGATGCAGGGGCGCCCCGACCAGACGGGGCGCCCCTGCGCGCGATCCTGGTCTGGCGCCAGCGCTTTACGCGGTCGCCGTCGCCTTCTCCCGGGCCTTCGCCTTCGTCTTGCCGAAGGTGTACTCCAGGTCAACGAAGTCCACCAGCGCCGTATCACCCTCCGCGAAATCCCCGGCCAGGATGCGGCGGCTCAGCGGGTTGGCCACGCGCCGCTCGATAGTTCGCTTCAAGGGGCGCGCGCCGTACACCGGGTCGTAGCCCTCTTTGACGAGCGCCTCCTTGGCCGCGTCAGTCAGCTCGAGCCCGACCTTGCGGTCTGCGAGCCGCTCGCGGACGTCGCCCAGCAGCAGCTCGACGATCTTCTTCAGGTCGTCCACCGTCAGCGGATCAAAGATGATGATCTCGTCGATGCGGTTGAGCAGTTCCGGCCGGAACGTTTGCCGAAGCGACTTCTCGACATCTGCCTTCAATGTGTCCTTCTCGGACTCACTGGGCTTGGTCTTGGGCAGGAATCCGAAGCCCGGCTTGTTGTACTCGCCGGTGCCCAGGTTGGAGGTCATGATGATCACCGTGTTCCGGAAGTCCACCGTCCGGCCCTGGCCGTCCGTCAGGCGGCCGTCGTCCAGCACCTGCAACAGCACGTTGAATACCTCCGGATGCGCCTTCTCGATCTCGTCCAGCAGCACCACGCGGTACGGGCGCCGGCGCACCGACTCCGTGAGCTGGCCACCCTCCTCGTAGCCGACATAGCCGGGTGGCGCGCCGATCATGCGGGACACCGTGTGCCGCTCCTGGTACTCGCTCATGTCCAGGCGGACCATCGCTTCTTCATCGTCGAACATGAACTCGGCCAGCGCCCGCGCCAGCTCCGTCTTGCCGACGCCCGTCGGGCCCAGGAAGATGAACGAACCGATGGGCCGGTGCGGGTCTTTCAGCCCGGCGCGGGCGCGCCGAATGGCGTCCGAGACGGCCCGGATGGCCTCATCTTGTCCGATAACGCGGTCGTGCAGGCGGTCCTCCATGAGCAGCAGCTTTTCCTGTTCGCCCTCCAGCATCCGGGAGACGGGGATCCCGGTCATCTTCGCCACCAGCTCCGCGATGTCATCTTCGTCGACGGTCAGGTCGATGTTGTGCTCCGCTGCCCAGGTGTCACGCTCGCGCGCAAAGTCCTCGCGAAGGGGCTCCAGTTCAGCCTTCAGGTCGGCGCTGGCCTCCCAGTCCTCTTTCTGCCCTGCCGCCCCCAGCTCGCTCTCCAGTTTCTCTACCCGCTTCGCGAGATCGCGCAGCTCCTGCGGCATCGTTTGCGCATCGATTACGTGCTTGGACGAAGCCTCGTCGATGAGGTCGATCGCCTTGTCCGGCAGGAAACGCTCCGTGATGTAGCGGCTGGACAGCTTGGTTGCCGCGTCCAGCGCCGCGTCCGTGATCTTCACCTTGTGGTGCGCCTCGTAGCGCGGGCGCAGTCCCCTCAGGATATCGATGGTGTCATCCACAGACGGCTCATCGATGTACACGGGCGCGAAGCGGCGCTCCAGCGCCGCGTCCTTCTCGATGTGCTTGTGGTACTCGTCCAGGGTCGTCGCGCCAATGACGTGCATCTCGCCGCGTGAAAGCGCCGGCTTCATCATCGTCGAGGCGTCGATGGCGCCCTCGGCGCCGCCGGCGCCTATCACCTGGTGGATCTCGTCGATGAAGACTATCACCTCGCCCTGGGCGCGCTTGAT
>DASSZB010000123.1:0-4957 GCA_035702935.1 Dehalococcoidia bacterium | reverse complement strand
GTGGCGGCGGTGACCGCGGCCGGCGCAGTGGCGGCGGTGGCTATGGCGACCGCGGACCGCGGCAAGGCGGCGGTGGTGGCGGCGGCGGTGGCGACCGTGGACCGCGTCCCGGTGGCGGCGGCTTCGGCGGCCAGCGCCCGGGCGGCGGTGGCGGCGGCTTCCGCCGCGACCGGCAGCAGCGCCCCGGTGGCGGTGGCGGGAACGGCGAGGGTGGCGGCTTCCGCAGGGAGCCGGGTTCTCCCCCACCTCCTCCACCCCCGGCGCCGATGAAGCGTTGGTAAGCGAGCTCTGACACAAAGGGGCGGGTCACTTGACCCGCCCCTCGTCTATCAACGTTCTCGGGATGTCCCGCGTGACGCGACCCGCCACGCCTGGGGTACAATTTGTACGCTATGACGACGATCACCCGTAGGGGCGCATCATGACGCGCCCCTACGCTTGCGCAAAGGCTGACGTCGGCGCCACCGCCTGTTCAATCCGCGCAGGGCACAGCCCATGACTATCAGGGTGATGATCAGCGGCAGCGGCAAGATGGGCCAAGAGGTCCTGCGCGCGGTGGCCGCTGAGGCTGACCTGGAGCCGGTGGCCGTGGTCGACCTCTTCGCCACGGAAGACCACATCCCCCTTCCCGATGGCACCGGTACCGTCCCTTGCGGCACTAGCGCAGCCGCGCTCATCGCGCGCACAAACCCCGACGTGATCGTGGACTTCACGAACGCAGATTGGACTCCGAAGCTGGCGCACGAGGCCTCGGAAGCAGGCGTTCGGCTGGTAATCGGTACCACCGGACTGTCCGAGGACTTCACGGCGGAGTTGAGCGGCGAGTGCGCCCGGAAAGGCATCGGGGCGGTCCTTGCGCCCAACTTCGCGCTCGGAGCGGTGCTCATGCAGCATATGGCGCGCCTGGCAGCCCGCTACTACGAGAACGCAGAAATAATCGAGATGCACCACGACCGGAAGGTCGACGCGCCTTCGGGGACGTCCTTGGCCACGGCTCGGGGCATGGCAGAAGCCCGCGAAGGGCCATTTACACGTCCGCCGACCCACAAGCAGACGCTCCCGGGCACCCGCGGCGGCGAGACGGGCGGCATCACCATCCACAGCGTTCGCCTTCCCGGCCTGGTGGCGCACCAGGAAGTGATCTTCGGCGGCCGGGGCGAGACCCTTACGATCCGCCACGACAGCATGGGCCGCGAATCATTCATGCCGGGCGTCGTCCTGGCCATACGAGAAGTGATGGAGCGCAAGGAGCTCGTCGTCGGGCTCGAAGCCCTGCTGGGCCTGTCGTAACGATGCCCGGTAAGACCATCCTCATCCTCGGTGGCGGCACGGGCGGGCTCGTCGCCGCCAACCGGCTCCGGCGCATGCTCTCCAGCGAGCACCGCGTCGTGCTCGTGGACCGCTCCCCGCTGTACTCATTCGCGCCGGCGTTCACCTGGGTCATGCTCGGCCGCCGCACCGGCCCCCAGATCAGCCGCGACCTCCGCCGGCTGGAGAAGAAGGGCATCGAAATAAAGATAGGCGAGGTCCAGGCCATCAACGCGGCGAACAAGTGCGTCACCGTGAAGGGCGAGACGCTTGAGTACGACTACCTCGTGATCGCCCTCGGCGCCCAGTACTCGGTTGACGAGGTCCCCGGCCTCGGCCGCACCTGGACGTTCTACCACCTTGAGGGCGCGGAGGGCTTGAACGAGGAGTTGCCGAAGTTCCAGGGCGGGCGCCTGGCCGTAGTCGTGCCGGCGCTGCCCCACAAGTGCCCGCCCGCGCCGTACGAAGGCGCGCTCTTGCTCGACGACTTTTTTCGCCGCCAGCGGATGCGAGACGAGGTGGAGATAACGCTTTACACGCCGGAGCCGCGGCCGCTGCAGGTGGCGGGCGAGCACGTGGGCAAGGAGCTGGTTGCCATCCTGGCAACGCAGGAGATCAGGTTCCGGCCACAGGCGAAGCTACGCGAGGTGGACCACAAGGAGAAGGTGCTCGTATTCGACGACGACTCCCGGCAGCCGTACGACATGGTGATCGCCACCCCGGTGCATCGCGTACCGGACGTGCTGGTGCAATCCGGGCTGGCACCGGAAGGCGGGTGGGTAAAGGTGGACCGCGAGACGCTGGCCGTGGACGGGGCGGAGGACGTCTTCGCCGTGGGCGACTGCACGGCCATACCGATCGCCGGCGGGGCGATGCTGCCCAAGGCAGGCGTGTTCGCGCACGGCGAGGCTGAGGTGGTGAGCCGCAACATCGCGGCCGAGGTCAGCGGGAACGACCCGATCTGGGCCTTCGGCGGGCAGGGCGCCTGTTTCCTGGAGACCGGCGCCGGGAAGGGTGCGCAGATCACAGGGGAATTCTTCGCCGACCCGCCGCGCGTGGTCATGGGCCACCCCGGCCGGATAGGCCACTTGCAGAAAATGGGGTTTATGCGCCTCTGGCTCTGGCGCTGGTTCTAGGCTCCCTCGTGGCGGGCTATCTCGCCCGCGCGAACATCCCGTAGCCCCACAGGATCAGCATCGCGCCCAGTACCGACAACACGATCGTTCCGATATCGAAATCATCCACCCCGTTGCCGATCCCCAGCGCCACCGACAGGAAGCCGCCGAGCAGCGCGCCCGCGATCCCCAGCACGATTGTCAGCAAGAACCCTATCGGCGGATTCCCGGGCATAAACCACTTAGCCAGGGTGCCGCCGATGAGCCCCACCAGGATCCAGGCAATAATGTTCATCGTTCTCCCTCGTTCTGGCAAAATCCTCCCTCTATCATGCCAGAGCGACGCCCCCTCTACCGTCTCCGGCGGCTTACAGCCTCGTTTCAGAATGCGTCCTGTGGGAGCGAGGGCAATGGAAGGGCTGGTTCCTGCGCAGCGGGCCGGCATGGCCAAATCTGCGCTACCATTGTCGGTGACGATGACAGCTACCGAAAATCCGGCTTACCCATCGCAGTACGTTGCCGACGTCCTGCTGAAGGACGGGTCTACCGTCCACCTGCGGCCCACCCGCTCCGTCGACTCATCGGCGCTGCGGGCGTTACTGGAGCGGATGAGCCCGCGGTCGCTCTACCTGCGCTATCACAGAGCCATCCGTCAAATCTCCGACGAAGAGGTCCGCCGCTTCACGGACGTGGACTACAAGGACACGTTCGCCCTGGCGGCCACACTGGGGGAGCCACCTGGCGAACGCATCATCGCCGTGGGCCTGTACTCGCGCGTCGACGGCGACCGAGCGGAGGTGGCGTTCACGGTGGAAGACAGCCACCAGGGCCGAGGCATCGCGACGCAACTGCTGGACCACCTGGCAATCGCCGCGCGAGACAACGGGATCCAGACGTTCGAGGCGGAGGTGCTGGGCGAGAACCGGTCCATGATGGACGTGTTCCGGGACAGCGGCTTTCCCCTGGAGAGCCGGATCAAGTACGGGACGTACCACGTCGCCTTCCCCATTGAAGAGACAGCGGAGGCCACGGAGCGGGCGGCCGACCGGGAGGCGTGGGCGGCGGCGGCATCCGTCCGCGTGTTCTTCGAGCCGAAGTCTGTAGCCGTCGTCGGGGCCTCCCGTCAACGGGGGACTATCGGAGCGGAGCTGTTTCGCAACGTGCTGCGGCACGGCTTCACCGGGACCGTGTATCCGGTCAACCCGAAGGCCAGGTCTGTTGGGGGCGTGAAAGCGTACCCATCCGTGCTGGACATCCCGGACGATGTGGATCTGGCAATCATCGCCGTGCCGGCTGAACACGTGCTGGAAGTCGCGGACGAGTGCGCGAAGAAGAAGGTTCGCGGGATGGTCGTGATCTCCGCCGGCTTCCGGGAGACGGGACCCGACGGCGCGGCGCGGGAAGAAGCGCTGCTCACGCGGGCGCGGAGCAACGGCATCCGACTCGTGGGCCCAAACTGCATGGGCGTCCTGAACGCGAGTCCGGAGGTTTCGCTGAACGGCACTTTCTCGCCCGTCTTCCCGCCGGCCGGAAATGTCGCCCTGGAATCGCAGAGCGGGGCTCTGGGGCTGGCGCTCCTCGATTACGCGCGCGAGCTGAACATCGGCCTCTCGACATTCGTCAGCGTCGGTAACAAGGCGGACGTATCGGGTAATGACCTGGTCCAGTACTGGGAGCAGGACCCGAAGACGGACGTGATACTGCTTTACCTGGAGTCTTTCGGTAACCCGCGGAAGTTCGCGCGCCTGGCGCGGCGAATCTCCGCCAAGAAGCCCATCGTGGCCGTGAAGAGCGGCCGGACGTCGGCCGGCTCCCGGGCCGCGGCCTCGCACACCGGGGCGCTGGCGACGCTGGACGTGGCCTCCGATGCGCTGTTCAGGCAGGCAGGCGTCATCCGCGTGGACACGCTGGAGCAACTGTTCGACGTCGCCAACTTGCTGGCCCACCAGCCGGTACCGCAGGGGCGGCGCGTCGGCATTCTCACAAACGCGGGTGGCCCGGGAATCCTCGCAGCTGACGCCTGCGAGGGGCAGGGCCTGGAGGTCGCGCGCCTGAACGAGGAGACCACCGCTCGGCTGCGGGAATTCCTGCCACCGGAAGCCGGCCTGTCGAATCCGGTCGACATGATCGCCACGGCAACCGCGGAACAGTACGGGAGGGCGCTGCGGGTCCTCCTGGAGGATGACTCCATTGACTCGGTGCTGGCCATCTTCATCCCGCCGCTGGTGACGCAGGCCGAGGACGTCGCCGCCGCTATCCGCGATGCAGCAGCCGAACACAAGGGGAAGAAAACGCTCGTCGCCTGCTTCATGAGCGCGAAAGGCGCGCCGCCGGAACTGGCCGCCGGAGACGTCACGATTCCCTCGTACGCCTTCCCGGAGGGCGCCGCGATGGCGCTGGCCAAGGCGTCGGAGCACGCCGAGTGGACGAAGAAGCCGCGCGGCGCCGTCATCAAGTTCGAAGTCGACTATCCCAGCGCCCGCCGCTTCGTGGAGAAGACAATCCGCACCAGCAAGGAGGAGGGGCTCTGGTTG
>DASSZB010000100.1:0-6591 GCA_035702935.1 Dehalococcoidia bacterium | reverse complement strand
CCGGGCTCGAGCGTGAGCCGGCCGACGGTGCCGCCGCCTATGTTTACGAGGTCAACACGGCCCTTTTCGAACGTCCTTGTCTCGTCTGGGCTGTCGAGCTTCTTCTGCTCAGCCTCTGCCATATCCGTACTCCTTCCAGCTTGGTGTCTCAGCCGAAGTCTACCAAAGAACCGCAGCCTGGGGGCGATGAAACCAAATCGTAAACTTCCGAGCTTGCACCAATGGTTGAAAACGCTCCTCAACTGTAGGATATTGGAGCCGGAAGAGCCGCCCCGATTGACCAGGAGGTGAGCACCAGTGCAGCGCACGTCCCATCGCTGTCCGCACTGTTACCAGCCGCTACGGCGCCACTCTGACATGTGGGGTCCGTATTACCTCTGCGAGGACTGCGGCTGGACCGCCGAAGATGACGAGCACTTGAGCCTGGCCGGAATCGCGCGCTCCCGGGTCCCGCACCACGTCCTCACCGTGGGTGAGGCCAGCCGGGCCTGGGAATCGCGCCGCCACCCGAGATGAGGCGCTTTCTCGTCGCCGTTCTCATCGGCGTTGGCGCCGGCTATCTGCTGATGCGGCTCTCGAACCGCCGTTTGCTCTCCGAACAGCTGTCCGACGAGGATGACATCGACGACACAGTGCGATCCGCGACCGCGCCGTGACCAGACCCGGCGCTTCGCATGACAGGCTTCGCGGCCTGTACGTGATCATCGACCCTGAATCGGCGCGAGGACGCGAGGAGGCCCGCATCGCGGCCGAGGCCATACAAGGCGGGGCGCGCCTGATCCAGCTGCGGGACAAGACCCGCGAAAAGGGCCTTCAGCTTCCGATCGCACGTGGGATCCGTGCCGCCTGCCGGGAGGGGGGCGCGCTGTTCTTCATCAACGACCACGTGGACCTCGCGCTTGCCGTGGATGCGGACGGCGTCCACCTGGGACAGAAGGACCTCCCCCTTACCATCGTCCGCCATATCGTTCCGAGCCGGATGCTAATCGGCTGTTCCACCAACAACCCGGACGAGGCGCGGCAGGCCGAAAAACAGGGTGCAGACTACGTGTCGGTAGGCCGCCTGTTCCCAACCGGCTCGAAGCAGGATACGCGGCCGGCCACCCTCGAGACTCTACGCGCCGTGAAGGGCGCGGTTTCAATCCCGGTCTGCGCCATCGGCGGCATCGACGAATCCAACATTGACGCGGTGATCGACGCGGGAGCAGACATGGTCTCGGTCATCGCGGCGGTCACGGCGGCCGAGGACGTCCTGGAGGCGGCCCGGCGGCTGTCCAAGCGCTTCCCGGCCGGATATTAGCCGAAGCGCTCGGGCCGGAAGGGACGCAGGTCGATCTCTGGGCGTCCCGCGCAGATGAGTTGCGTCATCAGCTGCCCGGTGACAGGCGCCAGCAGAATACCGTTCCGGAAGTGCCCGGCGGCGACGTACACGTTGTCCCGGCCCGGAATCCGGCCCATCACAGGCAGGCCGTCGGCCGAACCCGGACGCAGGCCGGCCCACGTGCTCGACACCTCGGCGTACTTCAGGGCGGGTACCAGGGCCGACGCTGCCCGGCGCATTTCGGAGAGGCCGCGGTCCGTAGTGTGCTTGCGGAAGCCGGCGTCTTCGACGGTGGCGCCGGCGAAGGTGAAGCCTCGGGGCTTCGGCACCAGGTAGCCATCCTCGCCCCAGACGGCGTGGCGCACCGCCGTGGAACGGTAAGCGATCATCTGGCCGCGCATCGGCGGCGTCGGCAGATCCACGTTTACGCGCCGCGCCAGCAACTCAGTCCACGGCCCGGCGGCCAGCACGATGGCGTCTGCGCGCACCGGCCCGGCGCTCGTCCGGGCTCCCTCCAGCCGCCGCCCGCGCCCCAGGAACCCGGTGAACGCGACCCCTCGACAAACCTCCGCGCCCAGCGTTTCGGACGCCCTGGCAAGCGCCTGGGTGAGTAGCCCCGGGTTCACATTGCTGTCGGCCGGCGAGTAGGCGGCGCCCAGCACCTCCGGCGAGAGCCCCGGCTCCAGACCTCGCAACACCTCGCCTTCCACCCACTCCAGCCCCGGAATATCTTTCGTCCTGCGCCTGGCCATTGCCCTCAGAGCCTTCGCACGCGCCTCGGTCCGCGCCGTCCTCACGATGCCGCAGACGCGATGCTCGACCTCGATCCCGGACCGTGACTCGATCTCTTCAATGAAGGCGGGGTACACTTCCAGGCTCGCGTTCTGGAGCGCCCGAAAATCCCGCGACGAGGCATCCTCAAAGGGCGCGATCAGCATACCCGCGGCCGCTCCTGACGCCTCGCCGCCGACCTCGCCGCGCTCCAGCAGCACTACCTCGGCGCCGGCCTTACTGAGGTGATAGGCGATCGAGCAGCCAATGACTCCGCCGCCCGCAATAATGACCCGGCCGGCCATCAAAATCCTCGGACCAGGAACACGCCGGCGATTATGAGCAGCGCGCCCAGGATCTTGACGGCATCAATAGGGTCCTTCGCTTGCTCCAGCAGGCCGAGGTGGTCGTAGACAATGGCCCCGCACATCTGCCCGAAGACGACGGCTGCGGTCGTCGCGGCAACGCCAACGCGCGGACCCGCGTAGGCCACCACGAGGACGATGACGGCGCCGGCCAGTCCGCCGAGGAAGTGGTACCACTCGAAGCCGCGCATCACGCCGGCGAAGGCTACGGCGGCGATGACGGCCAGCGGTAGCAGATAGATCAGTGGCTCGGCCGGGATACGCAGGTTGAGCCCGCCGCCGGCCAAGAAGCGGGCTAGCATGAACCACACGACGACGCCGTAGGTGACGGTGACCGAGACCAGCAGCGCCTCCGGCGCCCCTTTCTGCTCGCTGATGGA
This sequence comes from Dehalococcoidia bacterium, assembly GCA_035702935.1. Taxonomy (GTDB): domain Bacteria; phylum Chloroflexota; class Dehalococcoidia; order SM23-28-2; family RBG-16-64-32; genus DASSZB01. The sequence continues at coordinate 3,754 of DASSZB010000100.1, read as the reverse complement.
ACCGTTCACCAGGATCTGCGTGGCGGCGGCCAGGCCGGCGCCAAACGCCAGGAGCAGAAGCAGAGCGTCCATGGGGAGTGGCTCCTTCGTCTTATCCGTGTTGACTACGCGCATCCGCCACCCACCGCGCGAACGATTTCAATCGCATCGCCCGCAGACACCGTCCTGGTGGCCCAGGTATCGCGCGGGACCACCTCCCCGTTGACGGCCACGGCCACTTGCTTTGGATTGATGTCAAGCGATGCGAGCAATGCCGCGACGCTGGTCTGACCATCGAGGGCGTGCGGTTTACCGTTGAGCTTGATCGTGCTCATGTCTCCTTTTGGGGGGACGGACCGTCAGGACCCATCGACCGCGTCGCGCAGCTCGCGGGCGGCCACACCTGGAAAATCCGCACCCAGGATCGCCGAAATCACGGCTACGCCAGAGGCTCCGGCGCGCATGACATCAGCAGCGTTCTTCGACGTTATACCACCGATCCCAAGGACAGGCACGCGGGTAGCGGATACAACTTTCCGTATAATCTCGAGGCCACCAGCCTGTGCCTCGGGATGAGATGCCGTCTCGAACACGGGCCCCACCACCAGGTAGCCGGCGCCTTCTTCTTCGGCCCTCACCGCGGCGTCTACGGAGTGCACCGAGCGCCCAACAATCACACGTGGCTCGGGGCTCCCGCCCTGAGCAGGCGCGTGCTCCGGAAGGTGCACCCCATCCGCTCTTGCTTCAAGGGCCACATCCAGCGGTCCGTTCACCAGCAGCAGCGCACGACCCGCAGTCACCTCGCGCAGCCGGCGGGACAGCGAGAGCAGTTCGGCCTTCGGCAGGTCCTTCTCGCGCAACTGCACGGCGTTGACGCCACCTTCGACCGCCTCCGCCACGGCATCCACGAGCGCGTCTTCGCCACCCGCCATGCAGCGGTCGGTCACCAGCATGAGCAGTCCCCGGGCGTCTTTCCTCACCACTTTATAACGGGTTCAGGCCCTGGACCTGACAGGCCAGGTCAGGCCGGGCGGGCAACGCCCTCGACGGGGCTGGACGCCTGAGCCAGCTCTTTGCGCGGGATGCGGCCCGCCAGGTACGCCTCGCGTCCCGCGCGCACGCCCATGGCGAACGCCTCCGCCATCCGCACCGGGTCCGCCGCCTGCGCGATCGCCGTGTTCACCAGCACCGCACTGGCCCCAGCTTCCAGCGCGAGGGAGGCGTCTGAAGGCGCGCCCAGCCCCGCATCGACGACGACGGGAACGCCGGCGTTCTCGATGATGATCTGGATCTCCTCCAGCGTGAAGATGCCGCGGCCGGAGCCGATCGGCGAACCAAGTGGCATCACTGTCGCGCAGCCGATGTCCTCCAACCGCCGCGCCAGCACCGGGTCGGCATGGATGTAAGGCAGGACGACGAAACCGTCGGCCACCAGCTGCTGAGCAGCCTCCAGCGTGGCGATGGGGTCCGGCAGGAGGTACTTGGGGTCCGGGATCACCTCCAGCTTCAGCCAGTTGGAGCCGGTCAATTCGCGCGCCAACCGAGCCGTGAAGAGCGCTTCCTCGGCGGTCCTGCAACCGGCCGTGTTCGGGAGGATCGTGTACCGGTCCCAGTCCAGGTGGTCCATGAGGTTTTCTTCGTCCGGCCGGTCGAGTGGCAGACGGCGGATGGCGACCGTCACCATCTCCGCGCCCGAGGCGTCAATGGCGTCGCGCATCTCCTCCATCGTCCGGTACTTGCCGGTGCCGACGATGAGGCGCGAGCGGAACTCCTTGCCGGCGATGAGCAGCGAATCGTTGTTCATGTGGTCACTTCCTGGTCATACTTCGTTTCCTCTACGGCTTCTCCACCACGGCTATCTCTTCGCCGTGGATCCGCTGCGGCCGCTCCTCGCCCAGGTGTCGGGAAATCTGCATGGAGCAGAACTTGGGGCCGCACATCGAGCAGAACTCGGCATGCTTGAACACGTCATGCCCCAGCGTCTCGTCGTGCATTTTCTGCGCGGTCTCCGGGTCCAGGGAGAGCGCAAACTGCTGCTTCCAGTCGAAGTTGTAGCGCGCGCGGGACAGTGCGTCGTCGCGCTCCCGGGCTTTCGGATGCCCACGGGCCACGTCGGCGGCGTGGGCGGCAATCTTGTAGGCGATCACGCCCTGCTTGACGTCCTCCTTGTTGGGTAGCCCCAGGTGTTCCTTCGGGGTCACGTAGCAGAGCAGCGAAGCGCCGTGCCAGCCGATCATCGCGGCGCCGATGGCCGAAGTGATGTGGTCGTACCCGGGGGCGATGTCGATGACCAGCGGCCCCAGCGTGTAGAAAGGCGCCTCGTCGCACCACTCCTGCTGCTTCTCCACGTTCATCTGGATCTGGTCCATGGGCACGTGGCCGGGGCCTTCCACCATCACCTGGCAGCCGCGCTCCTTGGCCCGCCGCGTCAGCTCGCCGAGCGTCCGCAACTCGGCGAACTGCGCCTTGTCGGAGGCGTCGGCGATGCTCCCCGGGCGCAGGCTGTCACCGAGCGAGAAGGCAACGTCGTACCTGGCGAAGATGTCGCAGATGTCGTCGAAGCGCTCGTACATGGGGTTCTGCCTGTGGTGGTAGAACATCCACTGCGCCATGATCGAGCCGCCGCGGGAGACGATGCCCGTTATCCGGTCCGTTGTTAACGGCAGGTACTCCAGCAGGATGCCGGCGTGGATTGTCTGATAGTCCGTCCCCTGCTGCGCCTGGTGCTCGACCATCCCGACGAAGTCATCCGGCGTCAGGTCCTCGATGGCCTTCACCTGCTGCACCGCCTGGTAGATGGGCACCGTGCCCACCGGGACCGTCGAGTTCTCGATGATCGCCTCGCGGATGCGGTCGATGTCGCCGCCGGTGGAGAGGTCCATCACGGTGTCGGCGCCGTAGTGGACGGCCCAATGCAGCTTCTCGACTTCCTCCTCGATATTCGAGGTCACCGCCGAATTGCCGAAGTTGGCGTTGATCTTAACTACGCACTTCTTGCCGATGCCGAGGGGGTCCAGCTTCATCGCCAGGTGGTTGATGTTGGCCGGGATGATCATCCGGCCGCTGGCCACCTCGTCGCGCACGAGCTCGACGGGCAGGTCCTCCTTCTCGGCCACGCGGCGCATGGCGTCCGTGATGGCGCCGGCGCGGGCGTGCTGGAGCTGCGTGACGGTCGTGGCCCCGTTCGTCCCGTTATGACCCATACCTGAAGCCTCCTTCCAGCGGGCAAGTGTCGCCCGCACAACGGCCCCAGCGAAGAGAAAGCGCCGCTGGGGCTTGCCAGCGGCGCATGAGTCCTGTGTGTTCCCTGCGCTGGCATTACCCAGATCAGGTCCGGCGGTCGCCCCGATTGGTCGGGGCCTCTCAGCCCGGCCTGCCCTGAGGGCCACCGAGCTCCCGCTTAGACTTTCGAGTTCAGGTTAGCACCGGCCCGAAGGCCCGTCAACGCGTACCCAGGCACGCATTTTGCACCAGAAATGGGTATTTCTTCCGATGGCGGGTCATTATCACTCTTACAAACTGTCGCCATCGACAAGTTCTATACCGAAAGGAGAAGGACCAGTGAGGATTCGCGCTCTTGCTCTGCCCGCGATTCTTCTAGCCCTACTGGTAGTGCTGACAGTGGCGCTACAGGGGACAAGCCCCATCTCTGGGGGATGGGATGTCAGGGGGGCCCTGGCTGCGCCCGGCGATGCCGACGACGACGGCATCCCGGACAAATTTGACACGGAAGGCCCGCCGGGCAACACGAACGGCATGTTTCGCAGGGATGACT
>DASSZB010000031.1:0-5829 GCA_035702935.1 Dehalococcoidia bacterium | reverse complement strand
GATCGAGCCGAAAAAAGGGTAGAGCCGCGGGACTACCCGCGGATGAACTCGCGGGAGTTGCGGCTAACGCCCAGGTGGATGGCCTCCAGCAGGTCTTCCGGACAGGCGGAGATGACCTGGCGGCTGTAGTAGACATCCATCACGTTGTCCTCCAGGCGAACCCGGATGAGGAGTGCCGGCGGCAGTTCGCGGAGGAGCTCGCGCATGAATGATTCGTCCGCGCTCTCTTCGACGATGATGGCGTGGGGCTTGAGACGGCGGATCTCCGTGGGATTGTGGGCCGGGTCGGCGCGCAGGCAGGTGACGGTCAGCCCATCGTCCCCGTTGAGCAGCCGGGCCAGTCCTTCACCGAACAGTGAGTGGGTGTAGAGAACTGCTACGCGTCCTTTGGTCATGTTCTTGCCTGCCAGCACCATCGTACGAAGCAGGCGGGAACCTCACATCAACTGGTAGGTAGATATGAGGATATGCAGGAAAGGGCTGGGGATGGTGCCTTATGGAAAGGGAAGCGTGACTGGAGTGTAGCCTGCGATATAGCCGGCCGAAGTGATGCTAGGCGCCGGGGGTCTGCTTGCGGGGAGGCTCCACGAGGCCCTCGCGGATGGCGTAAGCGGCGGCCTGGACGCGGTTTTCGAGGTGCAGCTTCTCCAGGATGTTGTGGAGGTGATTCTTTACGGTGCCCTCGACGATGTAGAGCCGGGCGGCGATCTCCGCGTTGCCCAGGCCCTCGGCCACCAGTTGCAGGACCTCCAACTCGCGGGCGGTGAGATCCCAGCCGGCAGTCTCGGACGGCTCGTGCCAGGGACGCTTGCGGAATTCGTTCAGGAGCTTGCCGGCCACGGCCGGTGAGATGGGGGTCTCGCCACGCATGACGCCCCGCAGCATCTCGAACAACTCTTCCGGGCGCAGGTCTTTGAGGAGGTAGCCCTGGGCGCCCGCCTTGATGGCTTCGAAGAGATCCTGGTCCTCATCGGAGACGGTGAGGGCGACAATTTTGACCTCGGGACGCTCGGCCTTGATCGCGCGTGTCGCCTCGATACCGTTGAGGACGGGCATGTTGACGTCCATGAGGATCGCGTCGGGCTTCGTCGCCCGCGCCAGTTCGATGGCCTCGTGGCCATCGTTGGCCTCTCCTACGACCTCGATGTCCTTCTCCTCCTCAAGCAGGGCGCGGACGCCTCTCCTGAAGAGGAGCTGGTCGTCCACCAGCAGGACTCGGATCTTTGACGGGCTATCCTCTGTCATGGTCGTGCCCCCCATTCACCGGGAGGAATATCTGCACCTTTGTCCCTTCCCCGGGCACTGAATCGACGGTGAAACGGCCGCCGACCCGCTCGACACGCTCGCGCATGGTACGCATTCCGAAGCTTAGCACATCCGGTTGGCGCAGGACGGCGGAGTCGAACCCGCACCCGTTGTCCTCCACTACGATTGTGGCTTCGTTGCCGCTGCGGCCTATGACGACACGCGCCCAATCGGCGTTCGCATGCTTGCGGACGTTGGTGAGCGCTTCCTGGACGACGCGCACTACTTGCACGGCGACTTCGGGAGAGAAGCGCGGGCGCCATTCGCTATCGACCTCAAGCTCGGTGTGGATGCCCGCACGCCGGCTGTACTTGACCAGGTAATCCTTCAACGTGCCGGCGATACCACCGTCCGGCTGGATGGAGGCGCGGAGGCCGATGATTGCCTCTCGCACGTCGGCGTAGGCCTCGTGGGCAACCGCCTGCATGTCCTCGAGTTCGTTGGATACCTTCGTGTAGTCTTCGCGGTGCAGGGCACGATGGGTGTCCTGCGCCTTGAGGTGGAGGTACCCGAGGACCTGGGCCAGGCTGTCGTGCATCTCCCGGGAGAGGCGCTCGCGCTCCTCGAGGACGGCCACCTGGCGTTCCTTCTCAAGCAGGCCGGCCTTCTGGACGGCGATGGCAGCAAGATCCGCCATGGCATCAAGGAGGCGACGGTCCTCATCCGTGAACTGCTTATCGTCGGCGGAGGTGACACAGAGCTCGCCGATCCACGTCTGGCCGACGCGGAGCGGGGAATGAATGACATTGGAGTTCTCCATGGCCAGCGGACAGGCACCCAGCACCCTCGGTCGGTACCCCTCTTCGCGTGTAGAGGGCGAAAGCGGCAGCCAGGCGATCTCGTGGGCGCGGAACATCTCGGAACGTCCGGACCGGGCGGCCAGCTCTACGCCGCGGTCGTCGGTCCTGGCCAGGCATACTGCCGCGGCCTCGGCGCCGGTCATTTCGCGGGCCCTCTCGACAATGGAAGGCAGGATGCCCTCTCCGCCCTTGAACGTGGTGATGTCGACGGCGATCTCGTAGAGCGCCTGGAACTCTTTTTCGCGGTGGAGCACTTCTTCGTATAGCACGGCGGCGTGGACGGCCGTGGCGATCTGGGCGCCGATGCCGGCGAGGAGCCCGCCGAGGTCGCCGGCGGGGCCTGCGTACCCCCCGATCAGCAGGTTCAGGGTGCCAAAAGTGCGGTCCTGCCCCTCCAGTGGTATGGTGACGGCCTGGCGGCCTTCAGCGGGGACGGCATCGCCCGACGCCAGGCGCTGGAGCAAGGCCAGCTCTCGGCGCGGACCGTCGGAGTATACCCTGGTGCGGGCGCCGCCGTCCGTGGTGACGACGATCTGGCCGGCAACGGCGCGGGAGACCTGCATGACATCGTTGAGGGCAGCGTTCATGGACCGGTCCAGGTCCAGGGAGCCGGCCACCGACCGGCTGACGGCGTTCACGGCGGTAAGTTCTTCGTTTTGCCGGACGATGCGCTGCTGCATGCCATCTATGACGCGGAAGATGACAACCGTGAAGGCGATCACGCCCAGGCAATATGCTGAAATAGACAGGGCGTGGCCGTAGATTCGGCCCAGGCTGGGCATTACCAGGCCCATGGCGACCGCCTGCACGACAATCAGAAACGATATCGCCAGGACTATGGTCAGCCACCGCAATCGCTGCAGGCTCATTACGTTAGATACCTATCCGGGCCGCAAATCCTCAATGCCGGGTATATTCCCTCCGATACCTGCACAGTATCTATTTGTTATGGAGTTCACAAGGTACATATGGCAGGTTCTTGTGTAGGGCGAGCAGCAGAAGTTTCGTGGGGTAACACCCCACAACGATGTGAATCGGAGCCAGGGCGTGGCGTTCAGGCGTAGCGACAGACGGGCCACGGCGCAAGGGCATCGCCGCGGGCCAGCGCGGGAAGGTACTTCTGCTCATAGGCTACGCGGGCATTCGTCCAGGGATCGTTCCAGCCGTCGAACGAGTAATTTATCTGGAATAGCCCGTAGTACCCGGCGGGATTAAAAGAGTTCGGATTCAGGCCGGACTCGCAATAGGCGACGCGGACCATCTTCTCGCAGTCCCAGGCGAACGAGCAGATGGCGGCGATGACATTGCCCTGGGAGCCCGAATAGGGCGGCAGCGTGGGAGCGGGAGTCGGCGCCGGCACGGCCGCGAAGGCGGCTATCGGCCCGGGGGGTTCCTCAGCCGGTGCAGCCGGTTCGGCCGAAACGTAGAGGGCCGGTTCCGGCGGCATGACGAACTCCGCGGCAGGAACGGGTATCCAGAGCGTTTCGCCGATGATCAGCAGGCCATCGATGTCGATGCCGTTGAAGGCAGCGAGGTCCCAGGGTGACACGTCGAACCAGATGGCGAGTCCGAACAGGGTGTCCCCTGGACGCACCTCCATGGTTGGCCAGTCCGGCACCGCTACTTCGGGTTCGGAAGCGGCCTCCTCAGATGCGATAACCAGCTCCTGGGATTCTGTGGGAGGGGCCGCCTCGACAGAGGTGGCGGGGACCGCGGGCTGCCAGCCGAGCGTTAATCCGGGGCAGTCTTCCTGGGTGGCGCCAAGGAAACAGTTGTTTACGGCACCCGGGAGGTCTGCCAGCGTGTGGAGCCGGGACGGGGATTGGGATAAGTCGAGGTCGAGAACCCCACCCCCAACGGGAGCAACGATTGCCGCCAGTGATACACCCAGAACTGCTGCGTGCCTGGCGAGCGGACTACTTCCCCTTGAAAACCGCGCCATAATAAGTGCACCTGGAACCCACCCCTGAGGCTTCCCCTGCCTTGTTTATCGTCAAATATGTAGAAGTTTGTTTGCCCGGGGCGGGGCGACGGGGTTGCTGCCCAGGTGCTGCGCAACAACGCTGGTTAATGTACCAGCGTCCGGGCCATTATGCAAAGTGCCAATAGTTACATACTTCACGCTTGCATGAGGCGCATTTACTAGTTACGGAGCGTACAAGCAGTTCAGGATAGGCGGTGCCGCCAAGGAGTGTCGCCTGATGGCACAGGTAGGGCGAGAGATGGCCTACCTATTGAGATCGAAAATAAACAGCCCGGCGAATCGGTCGATCACGTACAACCGGTTGCCCGCCATCAAGAGACCAGCAGGCGCCTTAAAGAGCGAAACCGAACCCTGATCGTCCGGCTCGCTGCGGCCGATGAACCCGAGATAGCTACCGTCCGCTGCGAAGACCTGGACGGCGGCGAGGAGGCCGTCGCTGACGTAGACGTTGCCCCGGTCATCCACGGCCGCGTCCTTGGGGCGCGAAAAGGTGCCGGAAGTGTCGCCGGGGCGCCCGAACTGCTGCCGGAACTCGCCCTCCGGTGAGAGTTTGACCACGCGGCCGTTGAGGGTGTCCACAACGTAGACGTTGCCGGAGGCGTCCACCGTGACCCCCGTGGGGGCGTTGAAACCGTCAGGCCCGCCGGCCCGCTCGCCTCCGACGGAACGCAAGAGCTGCCCTTCGCCGCCGTACTGGAGGATGCGGTTGGCGTCGGGGTCGGAGACCCAGAGCGAGCCATCCGGCGCCACCGCCAGTCCCACCGGCCGCGGCCGGACACCGCCCTCGTCACCGGCCGCCATATCGATTGCCTTCACGAGGCGGCCGCTGGCTTCCAGCACCAACACCTGCGAGGCGCCCGAGTTGGCCACGTAGAGGAGGCCGCCGGCAGAGGCGATGGACATCGGCCCCTTGAGCGCCGGTTGGCCGGCCCCGGACCCGTCGATGACACGGTCCACCCGGCCCTCACCGTCCTGGACAAGGATGCGGTTGTTGCCCGTGTCCAGCACGAAAATCGACCCATTCAGTTCGATCGCGTCAGCGGGTTGAGTGTAACCGGGAACCTCCGGGTGGACCTGGACGGCAAGGGATGCGGGAAACGCGGGTGCGCGGCCGGCCGAGCCCTCCCACGGCGCGGCGCCGAGGCTGACAAGGGCAACGGCGGCCGCCAGGCCGGGGACCAGCACGAACCAGCCCAACCCTGGCCGCGCCCGGGAGAGCCACGACCCGTAGCGCTGTACCTTGGGTCCGGCCATCATCGGGGTGGGCCTCCGCCGGTGTGACAGTTCTGGCAGATGGCGATGCCTGTCCCGTGCGTGTCTTCGGTGGCCAGCAGGTCTTCGGAGGTGCCACCGTGAGCAGCGTGACAGGTGAGACACTTGGTGTACTCGGCTCCGGGGCGTCCCATGCTGTCCCAGAGCCGGACGCCGTTGGTATCTCCTTCCTCGGGGTTCCATTCTGTGTCCACCGGCCAGAAACCGGCATCGTGGACGTTCACGTTCACCGGGTGGTCAACACCGGCGGCTGCCTCGTGACAGGTCTGGCAGAGGTTGGCGCCACTGGGGAACAGGAGGAACTTGCCGTAGTCGGACACGTGGGGGTCATGGCACATGTCGCAGTCCTGGCCGGCTTTGCGGTCAAGTTCGTGACGCACAGTGTCCTTATCGAAGACGAAGGAGCCGGTGGCCACTGTGCCGTCATGGCAGCTGTAGCAGACCGGCTGCAGGCCGGAGAAGTCCTCG
>DASSZB010000339.1:0-2268 GCA_035702935.1 Dehalococcoidia bacterium | reverse complement strand
TGGGCCCTGCCAGCACGAGATCGGCGTCCGCAGCCCGGTCGCCATCCAGGAGCCGGGCGTAGCCGTCCATGACGCCGATCGGGTCCTTCAGCGGGTCCCATCGCGAGACCTGGACGACGAGCGGCGTCTCCCATTCAGGCGCGCGGCCCAAGCGCGTGATGTCCGCCTGCCGGTCGACGCGCGCCGGCGATCCGTCGCCGCGCAGAAACACCGCCTGCCCGGGCCCCGGCGGCCCTTCCACAATTCCGGCGTGCACGAGAATGGCCCTTACGGTTTGGTCGTCGAGGTCTTGATTCTTGGCGGAGAAGGGGTCGATGGCAGGCGGAATGATCACGCTCCGGCTGCGGTCGCAGCACTCCGGGACGTACTGCGCGCGAGTGAAGACGAACGCGGGTACGCCCTCGAGATAAGGCTCCAGGAAGTCCCACCCGAGGTCCACCTGGCCGTTTGTCTCATCGGCGCCGATATGGCAGCGCCAGATGACGACGGCGCCCGACCGCCGGAGCTCCGGCGCCAGTCCCGCCGTCTGTGGGTCGTGCAGGATTACGATATCGCGCGGGCGCACGAGGCCGGATAGCTCCCCGGCGTTTGGGCGCAGCGCGTCCTCGTAGATGGCACGCTGGGCGGGCCCAAGCGGGCTGCCGTCGCCGGCCTGCCCGTGCAACGCATGGTGCAGCCTCTTGGTGACGCGGAAGAACTCCTGGTTGCCATCGATAACGAGCCAGCGGACATTGATGCCGAGTCCGCGGACGTACGGAAGCAGAGTGCCGAGGATCTCGACGACGCCCCCGCCGCGAGCCGTGGAGTTGATGTTCCAGACCACGCGCCCCTCTGTCCGCTGCCGGGTCCGCTCGCCGGCAGCGCGCGCGACGTCGACCTCCGCACTGCCGATGACCGGCACATAGCGGTCGATGCTGTGCGACGGTATGTCGACTTCGCGCATGAGGCGCCGGCCCTACGCGTCCCTCCGCCGGGGAGGAGGGCGCAGGCGGCGGTGGGCGAGCTCGGAGAAGACGCCGCGGAAGCCGATGAGTCCGGTGAGGGCGAAGACGCCGATGAGCGGCCAGGTACGAACGCGCTTCATGTTTTCGGCGCCCAGGTTGCCGACGAGGGTCCAGCCAGCGGCGATGATGCCAGGCACGAACCAGATGGCGGCGAAGGTGATGGCCGGAATGCGAAGCCAGGAGCGGCGGATGCCAAGCCCGCGGTCACCGACGATGAGCCAGAGCAGCCCGCCGAAGCCGGCGACGCCGAGGGTGCGCTCCCCGATGTTGGCCTGGCTGGCCTTCCACATCGTGAGGAAGGCGTTGAGGAGGGCGATGAGAGTGTTGCGGCCGCGGGGCTCATCCTCTTTCTCCGCGTCTTCCTCTGTGAAGTCGTAGACCTCTTCCTCGACCTTGCGGCCGAGTGCGCGGACGCGGTTCCAGAGCGAGCGGATTGGGTCGTCAGGCATGGCCGTATTGTAGGCCATCCAAGCGCACCGGGTGAGATACGCCACCGAGGCCACGAGGTCCAGCGCTCGGCTGGCTCGGCGGTTGGGGGTGCGCGCTGATGCTTCCGGGGGGTCCCGCTGGTTCGGGTATACCAACCGTTCCGCCCGGACAGGTCCTTCGCCAAGAAGGGTCGTCCTGCGCGCTGGTGCAGTACTGCTCAGGATGACAGATCGCATCGTCACCCTGCCGGCTCCCCTAACCGCAGGTCGGAGTCTTGAGGCCCCGGCGCGCCTGGGGGCGGCCGGGATGACAGTGGAGTTGCGTTGTTGCCCCGGCCCTTTAGGGCAGCGGCGAAGTCGCGGCTAACCTTAACGCCGCCTTTACGTTTTCTGTGTTAGCGGCAACTTATAAGTTCCGAGGCACCCCGGAAACAGGCCGACTGAGGGAGGTCGCTGTGAAATACCCCGCATTAGCATTCCTGCTCGCGCTGGCGATAGCGCTTACCCAATTCGTCGACGTCAAGATGGCATCCGCGTTCGACACCTTCACGGTGACGTCGACCGCCAACGGAGACGATTCCGACCCGAGCAACCCGACCTGCGACAACGGGACCGGCGTTTGCACCCTGGCCGCGGCAATCGAGCAGGCCAGCGTGGACCCCGACCAGGATGTGATTAACTTCAACATCCCGCCTTCAGACCCGGGCTGCGTGCCGGAGCCCGGGTTCTGCTTCATAACCCCGCTCCCGGCCCTGCCTACCGTGAGCAATCCCGCGATCATCGATGGTACGACGCAGCCGGGATACCTCGACAAGCCGGTGATTGTGATCGACGCC
>DASSZB010000209.1:0-3164 GCA_035702935.1 Dehalococcoidia bacterium | reverse complement strand
GCCCGCTTCCCATCGTCGCTCCCGGAGTCAACCTCAGCCTCTGCCCCGGCGTGATCCGCACGGCGGCGCCCGAGTTCGGCCAGCACACGGAAGAAGTGCTGCTGGAATGCGGCCTGACCTGGGACGAGATCATCGCGCTGCGCGAGCAAGGAGTAATCGGCCCGCGGGTACCGGATAGTCAGACTTAGGCTGCGGTGCCGCGGGGGCGGTCTTCCAAGACCGCCAGTATCGATATCACCAGCGCCAACCCGAACAGGAACACGCCCAGCGGGATGTGAATCGCCTCGGGGAGCGTGTCATCCCGTGAGGCATACCCCAGCCCAACCTGCGCCACGGAGAGCACCAGCAAGACTCCCACCCAGTACAGCAGCCTGAACTGGCCCCAGCCTCGGATGAGGAACGCCAGCAACAGCTGTATGACCACTGCGACGACGATTACATTTGCCATCAGCTCGTGCTGGTCTTTGGCATCGGCTTGCTCTCCAGAAATGAACATGCCGGCCAGGACGGCCTGGAGAATCACAAGCAGAGTGACGGCATGACTGGCGATCTTGAACGCGGTGATGAAACCGGGCCGGACGGCGGTGGAGGCCACTACTGGGAGCCGGCGAGCATCAACTCGCGGAGCTTGCGCAGCGTGCGGAAGAGGATCACGCGGACGTTGGGCTCGCTGAGGTCCATAATCTCCGCGATCTGGGTGTTCGTTAGCTCGGCGTCAAACTTGAGGGCGATGATGTCCTGCTCGCGCTGCGGGAACTGCCGGAGCGTCTTAGCCACCGCTTTCATGTCCTCGCGCACCAACAGGTCGCCTTCGATTGAGCCGCCGCTGGGGGCGATGGCCTTGAGCACATCCGGGTCCACAAGGGTTTCCCGCGCGTGCTTGCGGCCGTGGCTGATGATGATGTTGCGGGCAATGGTGAAGAGCCAGGTGGAGAAGGCCTCGTCGTTGCGCAGCGAGCCGGATTTCAGGAACGCCCGCTCGAAGACATCGGCTACGAGGTCCTCGGTGATCTGGTGGTTTCGCACGCGGCCCTGGACGTAGGCGTAAACACGCGGAAAAAATTGCCGGTACTTCTCGGTGAACTCCTGCATCGAGGGGGAGCTCGAAGGTGGGACGGGCGGGCTGTAGAGGGATTGTGACATTCTTACGGGGTGCGAATTTTGTCCTGGGAGGGCGGCCGCTAGTGCTGGACAGGGTAGGGTGTCACGTGCATAATGACACCTGAATTAGATATCGGTATAGCGCAAAGTAGTTTTGTGGTTCCCGCATTAGGTTCCTGATTCTCTTCCTTTGCTGTACCAATTGTGGAATCATGCTTCCGCCAACAGGCGAGAGTTACCTTACGGGAGTGTGAAAGATGGTGTCAACCCGTTTCGTGACAATAAACGGTGGAAAATTAGGCCGGACGCCCAGGCGATTACGAAGGGAGTAATGCGGAATGCCCAAGAAATGGAACTTCCTCAGTAACTACGGCCTCGTGCTTACCCACCTCTTCCAGAACTCCCGCGCCACCCTCCGCGAGATCGCCCGCGGCACCGACCTCACCGAACGCGCCGTCTACCAGATCGTCCGCGACCTCGAGGAAAACGGCTTCATCGAAAAGAAGCGCGTCGGCCGCCGCAACATCTACAACGTCAACGAGTCCGCCCTGTTCAGCTTCCCCGTCTACGGGAGTCTGAATATCGCCCAGATGATCACCGCGCTCCGGCGTATACTCGAAGACCAGAAGACCACCGCTCGCACCGGCTAGCCCAGCCCCCGGCCGGCAAGCATCCGGCCGTTTTAATAGGAGGTCGCTATGACCCACGCCCGTGACACGCGTGCACACGTCGCGCAGCAGGACCAGCCGCGCGTATACTCCGAGCCTCATCGTTGGGCGCTCAGTCCCTGGGCGCGCCTCTACCGGCGGGTAGCACGACGTTGGACTGTGGGCAACCACGTCCGCAAGCTGTGCCGCCCTTTCACTCTCGAAGGAGATGAGAACCTGGAGGGCCTCCAGAACCCGCTGCTGGTCGTCGCCAACCACAGCAGCCACTTCGATACCGCGGTCGTCCTGCACGTCCTACCCGGCCACATCTACAACCGCACCGCCATCGCCGCCGCCGCCGACCGCATGTACCGCGAGCGCTGGAAAGGAATGTACAACTCCCTCCGCTACAACTCGTTCCCCATCACTCGCGGAGGCGGGGTGAAGGCGTTGGCCTACTCCCAGTGGCTCCTGGACAAGGGCTGGTCACTCCTTATCTTCCCGGAGGGAAAGCGCTCCCGCACCGGCGAACTGCTCCCCTTCCACGCCGGCCCCGCCATCCTTGCCACATCGCAGAACACGCCCGTGCTCCCAATCCACATCACCGGCGCCCGCGATATCCTCCCCGCCGGGGAGAAGTGGGCGCGTCCAGCGCCGGTCACGGCCCGCGTTGGCCCCGCGGTCCGTTTCGCCCCGGGAACCAGCATCGAGGACTGCCGGCGCGAGATGGAAGAAGCCGTCCGCGCGCTGGCGCCCGCCCGATAGCGCAGCTAACCAGGAAGGACCGCAGCCGGGATGCCGTACTTCTTCACCCCGCCGGTGAACATGTACTCCACGATCCCGTAGCCGGTTTCGCCGTTCATCTCGTATCGAACGTACTGGTCGTGCCCAAACGCCGTCGCGTCCAGCCTCGCCATTGTTTCCGCGTCCGACTCCTGCCAGCGGCTCTGCGGCCCCGCCAGGAAACAGGAGCTGATCTCGGCCGCTGTAAGCGAATGCGCCTCACCGTCGTCCGTGGTCAGCGTGAACCGAGCGCTGTGTGGACGCCTGGCTCCGGGAGTCACCTCAAGCTCATGCTCAAACCTCGTTATTGGCCGGACGGCGCCATCCTCGTAGGTGATCGCACCGTCCTGGTGGATGATTTCGCCCTCCGGTGTCTCCCAGAGCCAGGCCGAGACGCAATGTTTCGAGAATTGGGCGCTGATCCAGATCCACATGGGGATCTGCGTCATGTCCCGTATCCCCCATGAGCGGTCCCGGATGCCCACAAGGTCCGTAAAGGTCCGGCCGCCCGCCGTGATCGACCCCTTGTAGCGGCCGGACTGCGTGTAGTGCATCTGGTGGGCGACGGTGTAATCCCCCTTCTTCCACTGGATGGGTCGGAAAGTGTACAGCGGACAGCGGGCATGGAATTCC
>DASSZB010000192.1:0-3902 GCA_035702935.1 Dehalococcoidia bacterium | reverse complement strand
CCGCGACCCAGGGCCTTTCGCTTTTCCTTATCCTGAAGGCGTTCTCATCCGGGTGCGCCGCGCTTACCGGCATCGAGGCCATCTCCAACGGCGTGCCGGCGTTCAAGCCCCCGGAATCGCGGAATGCCCGTGTCACGCTCGTCTGGATGGCGGGAATACTCCTGTTCCTCTTCCTGGGAATCACATTTTTGGCCAGCCGGTTCGGGTTTGTGCCCAGCGAGAACGAGACTATCGTTTCGGAGCTCGGCAGAGAGGTGCTGGGGAAGAACGTGGCCTACTACGCTTTCCAGGTGGCCACCGCCCTGGTCCTGTTCCTGGCCGCGAACACGAGCTATGCGGACTTCCCGCGCCTTTCCGCCATCCTGGCCGCGGACCGCTTCATGCCCCGGCAGTTTGGGTTTAAGGGTGACAGGCTGGCTTTCTCCAACGGCATCCTGCTCCTTGCCGGGGCGTCCGCCGTTCTGCTTATCGCGTTCGGAGGTGAGGTGTCGCACTTGATTCCCCTCTACGCCGTGGGCGTTTTCACGTCATTCACGCTGTCGCAGAGCGGGATGGTGCTGCACTGGCTGAGGCTGAAGGAGCCCGGCTGGCGGGTGAGCCTGGCTGTCAACGCCGTGGGAGCGGCCGGCACCGCGGTCGTCGCAGTCATCATTGGCGCCACCAAGTTCGCCTCCGGCGCCTGGATATCGATACTGATGATGGGCTGCATCATAGTCGTCTTTGTCCTCATCCGGCGCCACTACGACTGGTTCCGGCGGCAGGTGGAGCTGGAGCCGGGCGAAGTCGGCGAGGAGACCATACCGCCTGCCGTAGCCATCCAGCCCGGCGGACCGGGCACCCACGTGGTCGTGCCCGTGGACGGGATCAACCGGATCACGATGGGGGCCATCGCCTTTGCCCGTGAACTCTCGTCCCTTGTCACCGCCGTACACGTTACCGACGATGCGGAGGCGGCGCACCAATTCCGGAAGGAGTGGGAGGCGGCCGTTCCCGACGTCCCGCTGTTGGTCGTGGAATCACCTTACCGCCAGTTCGTGGCCCCACTCGATGCGTTCTTCCACCAGCTGCGCGAGAAGAGGCCCTCCGCGAAGGTCACACTGATCCTGCCTTCGTTCTCCGCTCGCCACTGGTGGGAGCGGCTACTCCACAACCGGGACGTTCAACGATTGAAGAGCGCGTTGCGTGGCCAGCCGGGCCTGGACATCGTCCCCTTCACGTATGACCTCGCGGCGCAGTGCGCCCTGCCCCCAGTCCGCTGACGGCCTGTCTACTTTGGCGCCGCGAACTCCTGCAGGCCGTCCAGTTGCTCGTCGGATATCTGGACGTGAACGACGCCGTCCAGTATCTCGGTCACGTAGATGATGGGCAGGATGACTTCGTACTGGAAGAGGACGCCGCGCTTGATCACCAGTCCGCGGATCTCGTCGGAGTCCTCATCGACGAGGACGCGCTCGATGTCGCCGATGTGCTGATGCGGCTCGGCCCGCCACACCGGGGCGTCGTTCAGGATGTGCCGCTCGAAACGCGCCCGGCGGAACGTCTCCTGCGGGACGGCGATGCCGCCGATGCTGGCGAGCGAGTGAGCGATCGCCAGCCCGGCGTTCCAGAGCGCACGCGCCGGCCCACCCTGCTCGGGTTCGCCCGGCTCTTCGGGTGCTGCGCTCGGCAGGTGGTCACGGTCGGCGTGCTCGGGCAGCGCGCGGAAGGCATCGCGGTCGAGCAGCAGGTAAACGCCATGCTCCTCGGCGCCCTTCATCTGTGAAATCGGGACTTCCACAAGTCCGGGCGCGCCGAAACCGGGCTCCGGGAAATGGGGGCCGGTGTTGACGACGATGTGCGTGACCTCGTTGTCCCGGGGGTCGACGACGATGGCGTGGAGGTCACCGGCCTGGCTGCCATCTGAGGTGAACACGGCGGCGCCGTGGCGGAGGTTATCGATGAGCGCCATTCTTACCGTCCCTTGTACTGCGGCTTGCGTTTCTGGGCGAAGGCGGTCGGCCCCTCGCGGGCGTCCTCGCTACGGAAGACGGCGCCGGCCAGCTGGGATTCCAGCCTCAACCCCTCTTCCAGCGTCATGCTCAGTCCCTGGAGGGCTGCCTGCTTCACGGAGCGCACGGCCAGCGGACCGCACTCCAGTATCTTCGCGGCGATCTCCTCGGCGGTCGCCATCAGCCGGTCCGCGGGCACAACCCGCGACACGAGGCCAAACCGCAGCGCCGTTTGGGCGTCGAACCGCTCTCCAGTGAGGAGTAGCTCCATGGCAAAGGCCCTCGGCACCACCCGCGGCAGGCGCTGCGTTCCCCCGGCGGCGGGGATGATCGCCCGCTTAGGTTCCGGCAATCCGAAGCTGGCATGCTCCGCGGCTATGCGGATGTCACATGACAGCGCCAGTTCCAGGCCGCCGGCCAGACAGTAGCCGTTGATGGCGGCGATTATGGGCTTCCAGCACTCGAATCCCCGCGTGATGCCGGCAAAGGGCACGCTCATGATCTCCGATTGCCTCCCACCGGCGAATGACTCAGCCATAGCGACGAGGTCGGCGCCCGCGCTGAACGCCTGGTCGCCGGCGCCGGTGACTATGGCCGCCCAGAGATCATCGTCTTCTTTGAAAGCGGTGAACGCCTGCAGGAGCTCGTGGCTGGTCTGCGGGTCGATCGCGTTGCGCCGGTCAGGGCGGTTCAGGGTGATATATGCAAGACGCTCCCGGGGCTCGTAGAGAACGTTCTGGAAGTCGGGCAAGGGTACCTCCACTCGGGATCGGATTCCCGTAGCTGATGCGAAGCAAAGTATAGCATCCGTGCCCGTGGCGCCGGCGGGTTCCGCGAACGTCGGTGCCACCGAGGGGGGTAAAAGTTAACAAACGGTAAAGAACGTAATGTGGCTGGATCGTTCTTTGTTAGGAATAGTTGGAGGAGGTGCGGTTCTCATTCATCAGTTGCGGGGCTGATGAAGGGTCTCTAGTAGACTCGGGGTGCGTGCGCATCTCCTCCGCTCCTTTGACAACTCGTGGGGGGCGGTGAAGGGGCCCCTATCCGCCGGCGGGTAGGAGCCCCTTCCATTGGCCAGTGCCATCTCCGTGTCCGCTCACTACCTAGAATCTGGTATGCGGCGTCCTTTTTCGTTGACATTCCCCAATCCGCGGGGGTTTACTCGGCTCAGGGTGCGCCCATCTTGGGGGGATCTCAGGATTAAAGAAGAGCCCCGCGCCGCTAGGGACGACACGGGGCATGGCAAAAAAGATAGCGCCCTTGCCAACCTTCTGCCGACCCTGATTATACACGGGGATAAGCGCTGTCAAGGCGTTTCCGGCGTTTTCTTCTAGTATTCCGCGCCGATAAATTGACTTTCGCCTTTTTCGGCGGGTCATGAAGACGGCGTACCTCCGGACTTTAGCCCCCCAGGACTTCCCTCAACACGCCTTCTTCGATGTTCGGCCCCACCAGCGCCAGCGCGGCCTTCTCGCGTCGCAGCAGCCGGCGCGAGACGCGCGTCAGATCCTCGGCGGTCACTGCGCGTAGCTTCTCCACGACGCCCTCGATCGGCTCGATCTCGCCCAGGGTGAGCAGGCTCTCTCCGGCGCGCTGGCCCAGCGACATCGGCGATTCCAGGCTCAGCCGGAAGCTGCCGACGGTGTAGTCGCGGGACTTTGTCAGCTCGTCGGTGGCCACGGGCTCCTGTACCAGCTTCTCCAGCTCCTCCAGGATGACCTTCACCGTTTCGGCAACGTTCTCCGGCGAAACGCCGGCAGAAATCCCCAGCATGCCGGTGTCCGAGTGGCGGCTGACGGATGAGCCCACGGAGTACGCCAGCCCGCGCCGTTCCCGCACTTCCTTGAACAGGCGAGAGCTCATGCCGCGCCCCAGGAGCGAATTCAGGATCATCAACGCGTACCGGTCCGGGTC
>DASSZB010000028.1:0-3282 GCA_035702935.1 Dehalococcoidia bacterium | reverse complement strand
TGGGCACCAGTTCCGTAGTGTTCTTCCTGGGGACGTACGCCTTCACCAACTTGGGCGCGTTTGTCGCCATTATCGCCATCTCAAACAAGATTCGGTCGGAAGAGATCAGCGACTACGCCGGGGTGGCGAAGCGCTCGCCGTGGCTGGCGGCGGGCTTGGCGGCATGCCTGGTGTCCCTGACGGGGATTCCGCCGACGGCTGGGTTCGTGGCCAAGCTGTATGTCTTTAACGCAGCCGTCCAGGGAGATCTCGTTTGGCTGGCGATTGTCGGCGTTTTGAACAGCGTCGTCTCCGCGTACTACTACCTGCGCGTCGTGCTGAACATGTACACGGCGGAACCGTCGAGTGAGGAGACCTTTCAGCCGAGCCCCTACCTGGGGCTCGCCATGGCGGTTGCAGTGATCGGACTCTTCGTAATCGGCGTGTACCCGGACCCCCTGATCCAGGCGTCGGAATCCGCTGCCCAGGTCTTCGCCTAGACCCGGATCGATCACCGTTTCCGATGGCGCTTGAGCCGGTTCGCTGGTAGGCTCAGGCTGTGTCCGGACCCCAGCACGACATCCTTATCACGATCGACGAGGCTTACGGTGAAGAAGCGGTGCCGGAACGCCTCGAACGCGTCGCCCGGGCGGCTCTGGAGGCGGAGGATGTGCCATCCGCAGAGCTGGGGATACTGATCACGGACGACGCAACGGTCCACGAGCTGAACCGGCGGTACGCGGATGAAGACAAGCCCACAGACGTGCTCTCCTTCTCGCTGCGGGAGGGGGAGGAGTTCGTGTCGCAGGATGAGACTGAGCGGCTGGGCGAGGTTATCATCTCGCTGGACACAGCGAAGCGGCAGGCAGAGGAGGGGGGACGTCCGCTGGAAGCGGAGGTAGCGCACCTGCTCGTGCACGGAATCCTGCACCTGCTGGGATACGACCACGCGGAGCCGGACGACGAGCGGGTGATGCGGGGGCGGGAAGAGGCGATTCTGGCCGTAGTATAATCGCCGGCTACGAGGACACCGCGCCCTATAACTACTCCCCTGCCGCCGGTATAATGACCGGGTAGTGAGCGAAGTCCTCTACCGCAAGTACCGCCCCCAAACGTTCGCAGAAGTCGTCGGCCAGGACGCGGTCACACGCACGCTCAAAAACTCCGTCGCCGGCAAGAAGCTGGCCCATGCATACCTCTTCTGCGGGCCGCGCGGCACCGGGAAGACGAGCCTCGGACGTTTGCTGGCGAAGGCGGCGAACTGCGCGGCGCCGGTTGAGGGCGAGCCGTGCAACGCCTGCGACTCCTGCCGGGCGTTCATCGAGGGGCGCGCGATCGACTTCGTGGAGCAGGACGCGGCCTCGCACAACAGCGTGGATGACATCCGCCAACTGCGGGAGAACGTGGCTCTGACGCCGATGTCCGGCGAGCTGAAGGTGTACCTCCTGGACGAGGTGCACATGCTGAGCAAGGGCGCCTACAACGCCCTCCTAAAGACGCTTGAGGAGCCGCCACCACACATCATCTTTGTGCTGGCCACGACCGAACCGCACAAGGTAGAGGCGACGATCATCTCGCGCTGCCAGCGGTTCGACCTCAAGCGTATCTCCAGTGTTGCCATTACGAAGCGGCTGGCGCAAATTTGTGCGGCGGAAGGTTTCACCCTTGATCAGGCTTCGCTGGACGAGATCGCCCGCAGCGCCTCCGGCAGCGCCCGCGACGCCATCAACGGCCTCGAGCAGGTAGTCACCTACTACGGGCCGGCACCGGCGTACGAGCAGGTGCAGGAGGCATTGGGCCTGACCATCGACGCGCGCTCCGGGCACCTGGCGGCACTGGCCCTGGACGGCGACCTGCCGGGCGGGCTGAAGCTCATCGCGACCGTGCGGGACGACGGTGTGGACATGCGCCAGTTCGCCAAGCAGGTGGTGCACTACCTGCGGGGGCTGCTCCTGGCGGGTGTTGGCGCCTCGGATTCCCTTGACCTGCCGGCAGAGATGGCGGCCGAGGTGAAGGCGGAGGCCAAGACACGTGAAAGGGGACAGGTGGTCGCCGCGCTGCGGATGTTCGGCAGACTGGACACGGCTTTCCGGGACGACCCGCAGTCGTCGCTGCCGCTGGAGCTGGCGTACGTGGAGTTCGTGTCAGAGGCGCGGGTGCCGGCAGGGAATGAAAGGGCCGAGCCGGCGGCGGTCGTCCAAGCCGCTGCACCGCCGCCACCGGCTCCAGAGCCGAAGCCGGAGCCGAGGTTCAGCATCCCGGTCGCTGAACTGGACGACGTGGCGAGCACCGTGGCGAACACGACGCTGGAGTCCGCGGCGGTGGAGGAGGAGCCCCCGGCGGCCGTAGCGGCGGCTCGCGAGCCGCAACTACCCGAGTCCCCAGTGGCGCAAGGGGATGCGGACCTCGTAGAGAAGGTGCGGTTGGCCTGCAAGGACACGGACAAGCAGCTCTCGGCGCTGCTCAACGGGTCGTGTGAAATGAAGTCGCTGGAGGGGGATACGCTTACGCTGGGGTTTTATCACACGTTCCACCTGGAGCGGGCGGAGTCCGAACCGAACGCCGGGAAGCTGCGGGAGTTGTTCTCACAGGCAGCGGGCCGGCCGCTGAATCTCGTATTCGAGCACGCGCCGCGAGAGCGGGCGCAGGGCCCGGTAGCCAGCGGCCACCTGGTGCGGGCCGCGCAGGAGGAATTCGGCGCAAAACCAGTACGCGGGACACCCAGAGAAGGAGGCCAGGATGGCTAAGGGCGGGTTCAACCAGAACGAGCTGATGAAGCAGATACAGGCGATGCAGAGCAAGATGGCGGCAGCCCAGGCGGCGCTGGAGGAGACGATCATCGAGGCCTCGGCCGGCGGTGGCGCCATCGCCGTGGTGATGAACGCCAAGCCGGAGCTGAAGTCGATTAAGATCAAACCGGAGGTCGTGGACCCAGAGGACGTCGAGATGCTGGAGGACCTGGTGCTGGCGGCGATGAACGAGGCGCTGGAAAAGGTGCGGGCCGGCCAGATGCAGCAGCTGTCCGGGCTCGCAGGCGGGCTGAACATACCCGGGCTGAATATCCCTGGGCTGGGATAAAGACGCCGTACCGCTGACGGCGGTCAACCGATGAATGACCACTCTCCTTCTACGGCGGCGCCGCTGGCCCGCCTCATCGACGAGTTCCACAAGCTGCCGGGCATCGGCCCGAAGAGCGCGCAGCGGCTGGCGTACTACCTGCTGCGCATGCCGCCGCAGGAGGCCCAGGCGCTCGCCGCGGCCATCATGGAGGTGAAGGAACGCGTCGTCCTCTGCTCCATCTGC
>DASSZB010000314.1:0-2913 GCA_035702935.1 Dehalococcoidia bacterium | reverse complement strand
GTGCGTCAGGTGAGGGCCAGGTCGTGCCCGGACAGGTCTTTCGCCAAGGAGGTCGTCCTGCGCGCCGGCGCCTTGCGGCTCAGGATGACGGGAGGGGGTGCGCCGAATGCGCGCGGCGTTCGCTGCAGGGTCCCGTGCGTCAGGTGAGGGCCAGTCGTGCCCGGACAGGTCCTTCGCCAAGGAGGTCGTCCTGCGCGCCGGCGCCTTGCGGCTCAGGATGACGGGAGGGTGGTTAGCGCTTGTGCTCTTCCCAGGTCTAACCCGGCTGGCAGACGTCCGTTTGCAGGAGTTCGGAGTCGCCCGAGATGCCTGGCGGGGGTTTGGCCGGCGTGAGCAGCAGCGGCCAGACGTCCCTCTGCTTCACTATCCGCGGCGACTCCAGCTCTATCTCCTTACCGTTCAACAACAGGCGTGCCGCCCGCGCCGCAAGCACGTTCCTGACCCAGTCCGATCGCGAGCCGTACATGGGGATAAAGAGGTAGCCGCCGGCGAGAGGATGCGCGTCGAGCGGAGTCCGGTAGGTCTTGCCGGAGGACCGGCCCACGTGGATGAGGACCGGCCGGGCGCCCCGACGAATCTCTATCGGGTTGAAGACGCGCTTGTTGATTTTGGCGAGCCAGCGTGGCAGCGGCATGGGCCTCCTATCTCCTCCGCCAGACCAGTGCGCCGCCGAGCCTGGAAAGGCTCGGCTACGGTGTTCACTTGCCTAGCGCTTGTCTTCTTCCCAGCTCCAGCTGACGCCGACGGGCTCGCGGCGGCCGCGGCGGCCGACGCGCTCGAAGACGAGCTTGTCCATCTGGAGCTGGACCGGCATGGGGTATTCGCCGGTGAAGCAGGCGGTGCAGAAGGAGTTGCGGGGCTGCTCGACGGCGTTCATGAGGCCGTCGATGTCGAGGTAGGCAAGGCTGTCGGCGCCGATGTGGCGGCGGATGTCCTCGACGCTCTGGCTGGAGGCGATGAGCTCCCACTGGGTGGCCATGTCGATGCCGAAGTGGCAGGGGTGCATGATGGGCGGCGCGCAGATACGCATGTGCACTTCCCTGGCGCCCGCCTTGCGTAGCATCTCGACGACCTTGGGCGTGGTGGTGCCGCGGACGATGGAGTCGTCAACGACGACGAGGCGCTTGCCGTCGATAATCTGCTTCATGGGGTTGAACTTGAGATACACGCCCTGGTCGCGCAGTCGCTGGTCGGGCTTGATGAAGGTGCGGCCGACGTAGCGGTTCTTTACCAGACCCTCGGCGTAGGGGATGCCGGACTCGTTGGCGTAGCCGATGGCCGCAGCGGTGGCGGAGTCCGGCACGCCGATCACGATGTCCGCGTCCACGGGGTTGTTGCGGGCCAGCTCGCGGCCCATGTTCATGCGCATGGGGTGCAGGAGCTTGTCGCGGATGACGCTGTCCGGGCGAGCGAAGTAGATGTACTCGAAGACGCAGAGGGCGTCGCGGCGCTTTTCGACCGCCTGGACGGCATGCAGGCCGTCCCGGTCGACCACAATCGCCTCGCCGGGCTCGACCTCGCGCACGAATTCGGCGCCCAGGTGGTCCAGGGCGCAGGTCTCGGAGGCGACGACCCAGGCGTGCCCGTTCATGCGGCCGATGCACATGGGACGGACGCCGTAAGGGTCACGCATGGCGATCAGGGTGTCCGGCGTGAGGGCGATCAGGCAGTAGGCGCCGGCTATCAGCCTCATGGTGTTGGCGCAGCGCTCCAACCAGTCCTCGCCGGGGGCCGAGGCCAGCATGCGGGCTACTACCTCGGTGTCAGTGGAGCCGATAAAGGAGGCGCCGGTGTCCTCCAGGTCGTCGCGCAGGCTCTCGGCGTTGATCAGGTTGCCGTTGTGGCCGAGGGCCAGGGGCCCATGCGTGCCCTCGACGTAGACGGGCTGGGCGTTCTCCTGGCGGCTGGAGCCGGTGGTGGAGTAGCGGGTGTGGCCAATGGCGATGTGACCGGGAAGATGCCCGAGGTCATTCTCGTCGAAGACCTGGGAGACGAGGCCCATGCCGGTGCGGATGAAGATCTGGTGGTTGTCGGCGGTGGCGATGCCGGCGCTCTCTTGTCCGCGGTGCTGAAGGGCGTAGATGCCGTAGAAGGTGATGCGGGCGGCATCCTCATCGGGAGCGAAGACGCCGAATATGCCGCACTTCTCGCGCCAGGTCTCGGGGCGCGCGGTCAATTGGGGCGATGCGTGAGGCGATTTCTTATGCACCAAAACTCCCCGCCGCCGGGGCAGGAGAATCGCAGGCGAACAATTGGTCCGTCAGCACGGCAATAATGAAAAGAACGTCTCCCCTTGCACCGGGATTGTATCAGGGTGGGGGATATGGGGGCAATGGGAAGGCGGCGCGTCTGTCCGGAGTTACGCACAGGGAGCAGGATGCATTAGGGGGGACCTGACGGTCAGGCGCCCGTGTACGGCGGTTCGCAAGACAGGGTCCCGGTCTGTCCGTACAGGCCGGGGTTGCGTCTTGAGGACAGGCCCTTCGTTCCTCAGGGTGACAGTTGTATGCCGCCCGGAGCCACTGCGCCGACTCTGGCGGCGCACGCTCTCCTAGGACTCCTCTTCGACGTAGATGGCGCGTTCGGGGCAGTTCTGGACGGCGAGGCGGGCCTTTTCTTCGAGGGTTGGTGGGACTTCGCCGTCGTTTAGCTCGTGGGCGTAGCCGTAGTCGTCCAGCTCGAAGAGCTCGGGAGCGACGACGAAGCAGCGGTTGTGGCCCTGGCACTTTTCTGTTTCGACGCGGACCTTCATGACGGGAACACCACCTTCATTTGCCGGGGGCCGCGGACCTGGCCGCCTGCCCACGTGACCGTGCCCGGATCCGCCAGCCGGAAGTCCGGGATACGCTTCAGCCACTCTTCGATGGCGACGCGCATCTCCATGCGGGCGAGGTTGGAGCCAGCGCAGCGGTG
>DASSZB010000263.1:0-3591 GCA_035702935.1 Dehalococcoidia bacterium | reverse complement strand
AGCAGAACACGAACGTCGCCGCCGCTCCATCAAATGAACCGTCCCGGAATGGCAGGTTCTGGGCGTCCGCGAGAACCAAGTCGATGCCCCTTCCCTGACGCCCAGCTTTAGCCGCTGCCCTCTGCAGCATGCGAGGACTGATGTCGATAGCGACGACGCGCGCGCCGTCCGGGTGGTGCTGGAGGTTCTTGCCTGTACCGACTCCGATCTCCAGCAAGCGCCCGGCCTTGACCGACTGCCAGAGAAGCTTCCGCAGACGCCCGAACCCGAGGAACTCCATAGGCAGCTCCTTCAGGTCGTACAGGGATGCCTGGCGGTCGTAGCGGCTCTGGGTCGTTCGCGTTTCGTCGGTGGTCATGGCACCCTCCAGGGGCGCGACGTCGCGTCGCTACGCCGTGATGTATTTCTCCGGGTCTTCGTCGAACGACTTCTTGCAGCTCAGCGCGCAGAAGTAGTACGTCTGACCCTTGTACTCCGACTTGCCGGCCGCCGTCGCCGGGTCGATCGTCATTCCACAGACGAGGTCCTTAACCATCTCAGCCTCCTTCGGCGTCTCGCTTTCGTCGGCGCGCGGCTTCTCCGCGGCGCGGCTCCGCAGCCACGGGGTCACCGTGGGCATCGTTATGATCATGCTCAGGCCAAACACCCAGATCGCCCCGCCGATTCGGGCCACCCACGAGTAGTCGCCCGTCGTCACCGTCACCACCAGGAAAACCAGCGCCGCCGCCAAGGACACCCCTGTATAGGCTGCAACGCTCACCTTGCCGGCGTTGGCCGGCGTCAATCTGATCACGCTCATGATCCCACCTCCATCGCCGGCTGTACGTCTCGCCGCGCGCTTTCCGGCGAAGCTGAGGGCGGCCCGCGGCGAACCGGCGGCACGTAGTTGCGCATGCGCAGGGTGTTCATCGTCACCGAGAAGCTGCTTGTGGCCATCAGCAAGGAGGCCAGCTCTGGGCTCACCATCTGCGAGAAGAATGGGTACAGGATTCCCGCTGCCAGCGGAATCATCGCCGCGTTGTAGCCGAAGGCCCAGCCCAGGTTCTGCTTCACCGTGCGCATCGTCTGGCGCGCCACCTGGATGGCGGCCACCACGTCCAGGATGTCGTCCCGTATCAGGATCACATTGCCGGTCTCCTTGGCCACGTCCGTCCCGGATCCGATGGCCATTCCGACGTCCGCCTGCGCCAGCGCCGGCGCGTCGTTCACGCCGTCGCCTACCATGGCCACGCGCTTGCCTTCGTCCTGGAGCTTCTTCACCTCGGCCGACTTGTCCTGCGGCAGCACCTCCGCCAGCACCCGGTCGATGCCGAGCTGGCGGCCAATGGCCTCCGCCGTGCGGCGGTTGTCGCCGGTGATCATCGCCACCTCGACGCCCAGGCGTTTCAGCTCCTGGACCGCGCGGTGCGACGTCTCTTTTAGCGTGTCGGCCACAGCCACGATTCCCGCCGCCTGCCCGTCTGTCGCGACGAACATGACCGTCTTGCCCTCGCCTTCGAGGGCCTCCGCGCGCTCAATGAGCCCGGTGACGTCCACGCCACGGTCGGCCATCAGCTTGCGGTTGCCGAGCAACACATCGCGACCATCGATTCGGGCGGTCACACCATGCCCCGGAATCGAGTCGAACGATTCTGGATCGACGACGGCGATACCGCGCTCCTGTGCGCCGCGGACGATCGATTCGCCCAGCGGGTGCTCCGAGTTCTTCTCGGCGACAGCGGCGAGGCGGAGCACCGTATTCGCGGCAACCTGCCCGGTCGATGCGTCGGGGGACAGAGCTGAAGCTCTGTCCCTACTTCCCGGGTCAGGCAAAACGTCCGTCACGGACGGCAGGCCCTTCGTCAGGGTGCCCGTCTTGTCCAGCACCACGACCTGGACCCTGGCGCTGGCCTCGACGGCGTCCGCGCCCTTGAACAGAATGCCGTACTCGGCGCCCTTGCCGGTGCCGGCCATCATCGCCGCCGGCGTCGCCAGTCCCACGGCACAGGGGCAGGAGATGACCAGCACCGTGACCGAAATCAGCAGCGCGAATCCGAAGACCTCCAGGTCCTCCAGCGAGTACGGCGTCAGCACGAGCTTCGTGTCGGCGTCAAACCACCAGCTGAAGCCGGCGAAGAACCAGAACAGGAAGACGGCCAGCGCCAGCGCGTGCACGGCCAATATGAAGTGGCCGGCCACCTTGTCCGCAAGCGCCTGGATCGGCGCCTTCGTAGTCTGCGCCTCTTCCACCAGCTTGATGATCTGCGATAGCGCCGTGTCCGCTCCCACGCGCGTGGCCTCGAAACGGAATGCGCCCGTCCTATTGATCGTACCGCCGATGACGGCGTCTCGGGCGTTCTTCTCCACGGGAATGCTCTCGCCCGTCACCATCGACTCGTCCACGGACGAATAGCCGTCCAGCACGATGCCGTCGACGGGGATGCTCTCGCCCGGGCGGACGATTATCACTTCGCCGATCTCCACTTCGTCCGCCGGGATATCCAGTTCGTTCCCGTCGCGCAGTACTCGCGCCCGTTTCGGCTGCAGCTTCATCAGATTGCGTATGGCCGCCGATGTCCGGCCGCGCGTCACCGCTTCCAGGTACCGCCCGAGCACGATGAAGGCCACCAGCAGCGCAGCCGCCTCATAGAATGTGGCGCGCTCCCCGCCGAATCCCGCGCCAGGGAAGAACGTGTTGATGACAGCGATCAGGTAGGCCGCGCCGATACCCGTGGCGTACAGCAGATTCATGTCCGTGACGCCACGCCTTAGCCCGTTCCACGAGTGGACGAAGAACTGGCGGCCGGGGCCTAGCACCAATGGGGTGGTCAGCAGGACCAGGAACCATTTCTCGGCCATGAACGCCGGCAGCAGCCCCTTCAGCGGCTCGTAGTCGCTGAACGTCCCCAGCATAACGAGCGCGCCCACCGGCCAGGCGATGAGCATGTTGACCAGCTGCCGGCGCACCTCCGCCTGCCGCAGTTGTCGCTCCCGGTCCATCGCGTCCTCACCAGCGCCCTTGTCGTGCACCTCGTATCCCAGTCCGCGGATGATCTTCTTGATTGCGCCCGCGCTGAGGAGCGACTCAAGGAACTCCACCGTGACCGTGTCCGTCGCCGGGTTCACGACCACCGACCTGACGCCCGCTTCCGTGCGCAGCGCATCACCGATGATGATGTCGCAATGCCCCGGCGTCATGCCCAGCACCAGCAGATCCACCTTTGAGAGCGGCACTTCGTAGCCGATGTCCGAGATCGCGCGCTCCATCTCCTCGACAGAGCATGCGGCCGGATCGTATGCCACGCCGGCCTTCTCGGCGCTCAGGTTCACCGTCACGTCCTCGACGCCCGGCAGCCCCTTCAATACCTTTTCCACCTTGCGCACGCAGGCGGCACAGAACATGCCGCTTACCGGCAGTGTTATCTCTTCGATTTTTGGCTTGTCCTTCTCGGTTACCATCTCGTCCCGCTATCTAGCGACGCCGTCTCTCTCCGCCCGGGCGATGATCTCGTCCAGTCGCTCGCGCTCCGCTTTCAAGTCCGCCACCGTCGGCGCCGCGCTCTCATCGGAGCCGTGCCCCATCGGGTGGCACATCATCATCCCATGACCGCC
>DASSZB010000249.1:0-4618 GCA_035702935.1 Dehalococcoidia bacterium | reverse complement strand
CCTCGGCGACGGCGCCGTCGCCGAAGAAGCAGACCGTCACCCGGTCGCGCCCGGCCATGACGTCGGCGAGCGCGAGGCCGACGGCGATCGGCAGGCCCCCGGCGACGATCGCGTTGCCGCCGTAGAAGCGCCGGGCGACGTCGAAGAGGTGCATCGAGCCGCCGCGGCCCCGGCTGCAGCCCTCGACGCGGCCGAACATCTCCGCCATCACCGCGCGGGCCGGGAGGCCCTTGGCGAGCGCGTGGCCGTGCTCGCGGTAGGTCGAGACGACGGCGTCGTCCGGGCGCAGCGCGGCGCTCACGCCGGCGGCGACGGCCTCCTCGCCGATGTACAGGTGCATGAAGCCGCGGATCTTGCTCGCCTGGTACAGCTCGGAGCACTTCTCCTCGTAGCGCCGGATCAGGATCATCATATGCAGCAGGTCGAGAAGGTGCGCACGGTCTTCCGTGACAGCTTCCCTGGTTTCAACCGTTTTGGTTTTCATCAGCTTCCCTCCAGTGTGGAAGTATCGCCTTCGGGGAGGCCCAGCTCGCGGGACTTGAGCAGGCGGCGCATGATCTTGCCGCTGCGGGTCTTCGGCAAGCCCGGCAAAAACTCGATCTCGCGGGGCGCGACACCGGCGCCAAGCTTTTCGCGAGCGAAATGGATGAGCTCGCGGCGCAGCTTGTCGTTCGCCTCGTAGCCGTCCTTCAGCGAGACGAACGCCTTCACGACCTCCATGGCCACCGGGTCGGGCTTGCCGATGACGCCGGCCTCGGCCACCGCCGGGTGCTCGATGAGGACGCTCTCGACCTCGAACGGGCCGACAAGGTGGCCAGCCGTGTTGATCACATCGTCCGCGCGGCCGACGAACCAGTAGTACCCGTCGGCGTCCATTCGTGCCCGGTCGCCGGTGATGTACCAGCCGTTCTGGAAGCGGGAATCGTACATAGGCTTGTTGTTCCAGTAGATGCGGAACATGGACGGCCAGCCGGGGCGGACGGCCAGGTTTCCCTCTTCGCCCGGGGGCATGAGGTTGCCCTGGTCGTCGATGATCCCGGGCTCGATCCCCGGGAAGGGCCGCCCCATGCTGCCGGGACGGATCTCCATCGCCGGGTAGTTGGCGATGAGGATGGCGCCGGTCTCCGTCTGCCACCAGTTGTCGTGGAACGGCAGGCCGATCACCTTCTGCCCCCAGACGACGGCTTCCGGGTTCAGCGGCTCGCCCACGGACATCGTGTAGCGCAGGCTGGAGAGGTCGTGCTTCTTGACGACGCCGTCTCCGGCCTTCATCAGCATGCGGATGGCCGTCGGCGCGGTGTACCAGACGGTCACCTTGTACTTCTCGATTAGCGAGTACCAGTGGCCGGCGCCGAACCCGCCTTCGTACACCAGGCTCGTGACGCCGTTGCTCCAGGGCGCGAACATCCCGTACGAAGTGCCGGTGACCCAGCCCGGATCCGCGGTGCACCAGTAGATATCGTTTTCGTGCAGGTCGAGCACGTATTTGCCGGTGGCGTACTGGCCGATGATGGCGTTGTGGACGTGCGCCGCGCCCTTGGGCTTGCCGGTCGTCCCGGAGGTGTAGTGCATTACGGAGTAGTCCTCGGCGCCCGTGTTTATCGCCTCGAATTCTTCGGACTGCGGCCGCACCACCTCGTCCCAGAGGACGATTCCGTCGCCCGGCTCCGCCTGTGCGCGGCGTGTAACGAGCAGGACATGCTTCAATTCGGGCAACTCGGCCTTGATGTGCTTGACGCGCGTCCATAGCTCAGGGCTGGTAACCAGCACTTTCGCGCCGCTGTCCAGGATCCGATCCTTCACGGCTTCCGGGCCGAAAGCGGAGAACAGGGGCCCGATCACGGCGCCCAGCTTCAGCGTACCGAAGGCCGTGAAATAGCACTCCGGGACACGCTCCAGAAACATGAACACCCGGTCGCCCTTCTGGACACCGAGGCTGCGCAGGCCGTTGGCGGCGCGGTTCGCTTCCTTCGTCATCTGCTCGAAGGTATAGGTCTCCTGCTCGCCGTTCTTGCCCTCCCAGAGCATTGCCGGCTTGTTACCGCGGCCGGCCTTGACGTGGCGGTCGAGGCACTCGTACGCCTTGTTCAGCCCGCCGCCGGGGAGGCCATCCAATTCCTTGCGGACTTCATCCCACGACCAGCTGCCCCGGATGGAAGAATAGTCATCGAGGTTGGGCCGGACGGGAATGGTGTCGACGGGCGGCTTGGGGATAGGGGCGTAGTCCATGGCGTCCTCCGGATGGAGCGGTGTCGATGGTTATCGAGACTTCAATCTAGCGCAGGCCCAATAGCCCGTCAACGACGCGCGCGGGGTGGCACCGATCAGACAAAGGTCCGATTGCAGGGCCGTGGCGCGCGAATCTATGATGGAAGCGGTAGGTAAATTACGAGTAGATCATGGATTTCCTGGAAATAGGCGGCGTCAGCCTAATCGTTGCCTTCGCGGCAGGGCTCCTCTCTGTCCTCTCGCCGTGCGTGCTACCGCTCATCCCGGCGTACCTGGGCTACCTGACCGGCGCCGCCCTGGAAACACCGCCGGAGCAGCAAGCCGTGGCCGTATCAAGCAGCGGCGGCGCGGCGATCGCTGTTGCCGGAGGCGGACCGCCGGCGCCGGCCGTGCCGTCGCCTCTGCTGCACTCCGTGGCGTTTGTCGGCGGGTTCACCGCCGTCTTCGTCTCGTTCGGAGTCTCGCTGGGCCTGATCGGGTTCTTCCTGAAGGACCACCAGGACATCGTCCTCAAGGTCTCGGGAACGCTGCTCATCATCATGGGCCTGCACCTTGCCGGTGTGATCACCATCCCGTTCCTGGAGCAAGAGCGCCGATTCGATGTCGGCCAGAAGTCGAAGGTTGGCTACGCCCGTTCGTTCTTCGTAGGCGCGGCGTTTTCGGCCGGGTGGAGCCCCTGCATCGGCCCAACGCTCGGCGCCATCTTTGCGCTTGCCGTCTCCAGCGGCACGGTGGCCGAGGCGGGCATCCTGCTTCTCGCCTACTCGGCCGGCCTGTCGATCCCCTTCGTCGCCATGGGGCTGGCCTACAACGGCGTGAAGCCGCTGTACAACCGCATCAAACGGTACGTGGGCGTCATCAATTACATGAGCGGCGCGCTGCTCATCATCGTCGGCATTCTCATCTTCACTAACAGCCTGATCAACATGAACGAGCTCTTCAACTTCGGGTTCCTTCCCGACGTTTCCAACGCCTGACCGGTGAACCTCAAGCAGCGTTTGATCGCCCTGGCCGGGCTCGTACCCATCGTCGGCGCCGTTGTGGCGGTGCTGGCGGTGGCCGGACTCGTGGGTAGCCAGGGCGGCGGCGAGGGCATCGATGACGTCAACATGGTGGACACGCCCAGGCCGATCGGAAGGGGGGACCTCGAAGTAGGCGCGGAGGTTGGCAAGCTGGCTCCCGATTTCGAGCTCGACGATTTCGACGGCGTCCGCCACCGCCTCAGCGATTTCCGTGGCAAGGTGGTCTTCATCAACTTTTGGGCTACGTGGTGCGAGCCCTGCAAAGTCGAAATGCCGGACATCTACAACCTGGAGCAGGCACGCGGCGACGAGCTGGCGGTCATCTCGGTAAACCGGAGCCAATCGCTGGACAGGGCCCGCGGATTCCTGGACGACCTGCCGAGAACCGACGGCGGCACGGGTGTCTCCTTCACCGTCAACGGGATGGACCCGGACGACACTCTTTACCGGGAATATCACGGGATTGGCATGCCCACGAGCTACTTCATAGACCGCGATGGCGTCGTAACACGCATCGTCAGCGGCTTCATGCGAATCGACGACATGGAGCAGGCACTCAACGAGGCCCTGGCGTCTACAAGCGCGGCGAGCGAGCTGCGCTAATCCCGTAGGAGCCGGTATATGGCGTTGTTGAACGTCACGGCTACTACCTCGCCTCCGGGAAGCTCGGCAAACGAGGAGACAGAATACGGGCTGTCCATCAGCAGGACTGCCGGCGATGTTGTGTCGGCCGTATTTGCCGCCCAGACTCTTCCGCTGCAGTAGTCGCTGTAGACGTACCAGCCCGCGAGCTCCGGAAACCGGGCGCCATGGTAGACGTACCCGCCGGTGATGGCGCAGCCCTGCGAGTGATCGTAGACGACCCGCGGCGCCTGGAACGGGCCGCTGCAGCCCGCCGGCTCGTACGAAGCGTTGCCCTCGTAGCAGTCCCACCCGTAGTTGCCGCCGGCAATGACCTTGTCCACTTCTTCCCAGGCGTTCTGTCCCACATCAGCCAGCCACAATTCCCCCGATTCGCTGTCAAAGCTGAAGCGCCAGGGATTTCGCATGCCGTACGCCCAGACCTCGTCGGCCCCTGTGTTACCGGCGCCCGCGAAGGGGTTGCCAGGCGGTATGCTGTAGCCGGTCGGACCGGATACGTCGATGCGCAGGACGGACCCCAGCAGGTCGGTGTTATCCTGGCCCGTCTCCTCCGGATCTCCGCCGCTCCCGCCGTCGCCCAGCGATAGATACAGGTAGCCGTCCGGGCCGAACTTCAACTCGCCTCCGTTATGGTTGGAATATGGCTGACGCACCTGGAGAACGACCTCCTCGGAGCCGGTGACCATGGCGTTGCCCGAGATTGGAAATCGGCTAAGGACGCTGGG
>DASSZB010000147.1:0-4515 GCA_035702935.1 Dehalococcoidia bacterium | reverse complement strand
TACCGCTGGCTGGAGCTCATGGCGCAGCACGCACCGGAGATCATGGACGGCCTAGGCCCCGACTTCGAATTCGAGGAATGGACGCCTTCCTGGACCCGTATCCACCAGACGGTTCCGTATGATCCGCTGTCCGAACCGCTGGCGGATGAGGTCGGGCGCCGCCTCGCCCGCGTGATCACCGTCCTTCAGCCGATTGTGGAGGCGGAGCGGGGGAACGTGCCTCCCGGGCTGGAGCGCGCCGACCCGACGCCGACGGGCCGCCGAATGCGTTTTCGGCGTCGCCCGCGCTCAGCCTGAACGCCGTCAGCTCGCCGCGTCGGCCATGCGCGCGATCATCCCCATCAGGCCGCTTTTCTCGCCGAGGCCGGCGATCTCCAGCCGAACCTCTGACGAAAGCGCACGGATAGCGTGCGCGTACATCCTCTCCCGCGCCGCCTGCAGGAACTCCGGCCCGGACCGCGAGACGCCGCCGCCGACGACGATTGCCTCCGGGTTGAAGATGTTCACGTAGTTGGCCAGACCGATTCCCAGGTATCGTCCCGCTTCGCGGAAGGCCTCGCGACACGCCTCGTCCCCATCCGCCATGGCGCGGCTCATCATCTCCGCCGTCACGTCGCCTTCCGCGGCCGCAAGGCGCGCCAGGGCGGGCGCCCGTCCATCGGCCTCCAGTTTCGCGCCGCGGCGGGCGATGGCCGTTCCGGAAGCCAGGACTTCCACGCACCCTCGCTCGCACCAGGGGCAGGTCTCGGCGGCGTGCATGTCGATCACCATGTGCCCTAGCTCGCCCGCGGCGCCGCTCGCTCCGGTGTACAGGCGGCCGTCGATGATGATCCCACCGCCGACGCCGGTGCTAACCGTGATGTACAGCATGTGGCGGGTGCCTTTGCCCGCGCCGTACCGGTGCTCGCCCAGGGCGGCAGCGCTGGCATCGTTCTCCAGCACTGCGGGGACGCCGAGGCGCTCGCTCATGGCGTCGGCGAGGGGCACGTCACGCCACCCCGGTAACTGTGGCGCTCCGGTGACGATGCCGCGCTCGACATCGATGGCGCCCGGGGAATCTATGCCCACGCCCCGCAGGTCGCCTGTGGACACGCCGGCCTGGGCTGCGGCGGCAGCCAGCGAATCGGTCATCCGCTGAAGGACGGCCTCCGGGCCGAAACCAGCCTCTGACTCCCGCAAGTCGTACCCGTATTCGCGGCCGGCGAGGTCGGCGATCAGCGCGCGGATCTTGGTCCCGCCCAGGTCGATGGCGCCGTACAGGTCAGGCAACCGGCTCCTACGCGACCGCCGTGGCTTCGATTTCGATCATCAGTTGCGGGAAGGCGAGCCGCTGCACGCCCAGGAGCGTGCTGGCCGGCTTGCATCCTGCCTGCGCCAGCTTTCCCACCAGGTCGCCGTAGCACGCGAACAGGGCGTCCACGTTTGTCGTGTAGTAGTTGAGCCGGACGACGTTCGACATGCTCATGCCCGCCTGCGCGAGGACCGCCTGCAGGTTCTCCAGCGCTTTCAGTGCCTGTGCCTTCATGTCCCCGTCATGCATCGGCGTCCCGTTCTCGTCTACTGACGTTTGTCCGGCACACATCAGGACGCGCTGATGCCCCGAGAACTCGATCGCCTGCGAAAAACCGAAGTTATCCTGCCACTTCCACGGATTCACCTCGCGTGTGTTCAATCAGACCTCCTTTGATGCTATCCAGCGCGACACAATGTACCAAAGACGATGGCCCCGTCCAATAGAAGAGGCCGCCTCGCGGGCGGCCTCAAGGTTTCGGGTCGTGGCGGGTGTGTTACTCGGCGTCGCGCTCCCAGAGGGTGTGGTAGTTCCGGCCCAGGATGGCGTCCGCGGTGGCCTGGCGCTCCAAGGCGATCAGGCGGTACATGGCGCGGGCAATCTGGCCTTCGATCCCGGCGGGCTCATCGCCCACGTAGATCCGCTGCCGGATTCGGTCCATCAGCCCGGACTCTTCCAGGTAGCCGATGGAGTGCGGCCAGACGAAGAACGTAAACTGCTGCGGCACGCCGAAAGACGGGCGCCGCTGGCCCAGCCAGAAGAAGCGCTCTTCCACGGTGGCCACGGGTTCGACGACCTCGACCATGGGGCCGGCCTGGTCGTCACTACGGGTGTCAACGATGAGGCGCTCCGGGAAGAGGCGGAAGCCCATGGTGAACACGTCGCACGTTTCGACTACTTTGCGGACTTCTTCGAGGTCAATCATGAGGCCGTTCTCCGTAAACAGGGTGGCCGCCCTTTCTGCCGGACGGACTCCGGTCCGGCAGGTCAATTATATCCCCGCCGGGGTACGGCGGGGGCGCCAAATGACGCGCCCCCGCGAATCATTTGTGGATTAGTACATATCCGACATGGCCGGCGCCGGGGCCGACTTCTTCTCGGGGATCTCCGACACCAGGCAGTTCGTGGTGAGGACCATGGCGGCGATGCTGACCGCGTTCTCCAGCGCGGAGCGCGTCACCTTGACCGGATCGACGATGCCGCGGTTGATCATGTTGCCGAATTCGTCCTTGGCCGCGTCGTAACCCTCGCCGACTTTCAAGCCCTTCACCTTCTCGACAATGACGGAGCCGTCCTTGCCGGCGTTGGTGGCGATGCGCCGCAGCGGCTCTTCAAGCGCCCGGCGCAGGATCGCCACGCCGGTCGCCTCGTCG
The DNA here is from genome assembly GCA_035702935.1 of Dehalococcoidia bacterium. Classification (GTDB taxonomy): domain Bacteria; phylum Chloroflexota; class Dehalococcoidia; order SM23-28-2; family RBG-16-64-32; genus DASSZB01. Next base: position 1,851 of record DASSZB010000147.1, on the reverse strand, counting down.
CTGGTCAGCTTGGCCTTGTCCAGGGCCCTGAGGGCGTTGATGAAGGCCACGCCACCGCCGGAGACAATGCCCTCCTCGACGGCCGCGCGGGTCGCCTGCACGGCGTCCTCGACACGGTGCTTGCGTTCCTTCAGCTCGGTCTCAGTGGCGGCGCCGACCTTGATGACGGCGACGCTACCGGTCAGCTTGCCCAGCCGCTCCTGAAGCTTTTCGCGGTCCCAGTCCGAGGTGGCCTCTTCGACGGCGCCCTTCACGGCCTTGACGCGCCCGGCGATATCCGCCGCCGAACCCTTGCCTTCGACGATTGTCGTCTCTTCTTTCGTGATCACGATCTTGCGGGCGCGGCCCAGGTCGCCGAGCTGGGTCTGGTCCAGCTTGCGGCCCAGCTCATCGCTGATGAGCTGCCCGCCTGTGACCACTGCCAGGTCGCCCAGGTTGTCCTTGCGACGGTCGCCGAAGCCCGGCGCCTTCACGGCGCAGACGCTCAACGTGCCGCGCAGCTTGTTCACGGCCAGCGTGGCCAGGGCCTCGCCGTCGCAGTCGTCGCAGATGATGAGCAGGTTTTTGCTGCCGCTCTGCAGCACCTTCTCAAGTACCGGCACGATGTCGTTGACGGAGCTGAGCTTCTTGTCGGTGATGAGGACGTACGGTTCCTCGATGATGCACTCCATGCGCTCCGGGTTAGTGATGAAGTAGGGGCTGATGTAGCCGCGGTCGAAGCTCATGCCCTCGACGTACTCGACCTCGGTCTTGATGCCCTTGGACTCCTCGACGGTGATGACGCCGTCCTTGCCAACCTTCTCCATGACGTCGGCGATGAGCTCGCCGATTTCGGGGTCGTTGTTGGCGGAGATGGCGGCCACCTGGGACATGACCTGGCGGCTCTTTACCGGTACGGCGTTCTTCTTGATCTCGGTGAGGACGGCCTCGGAGGCCTTCTCGACGCCGCGCTTGATGGCCATGGGATTGGCGCCGGCGGCCACGTTCTTCAGCCCCTCGTGGACGATGGACTGGCCGAGCACGGTGGCGGTCGTTGTGCCGTCACCGGCGATGTCGTTAGTCTTGGAGGCGATCTCCTTGGCGAGCTGGGCGCCGATGTTCTCGAAGGGGTCGTCCAGCTCGATGTCCTTGGCGATGGTGACGCCGTCGTTGGTGATGGTGGGTGAGCCAAACTTCTTCTCGAGGACGACGTTGCGGCCCTTGGGGCCGAGGGTGATCTTGACGGCGTCCGCCAGGGCGTCGATGCCGTTCTTCATGGCGTGGCGGGCGGCCTCGTCAAACAGCAGCTGCTTGGCCATAGGGGTTACTCCTTCTTAGGTGGGCTCTCCGCCGGGCGGCAGGAGGCGACGTCTGTTTTGTGTTTTGCGGTTCCGTAGCGGAGTCCCTTCAGGGCTCCACGGGGATTAGCACTCTCAGGGGCGGAGTGCTAATCCGTATTAAACCGGATTGGCAGGGAGAGTGCAAGACCCTCATGGGCGGTTCTCACTGGACAAGGTGGGCAGAGTTGCTGGCCATCGCGCTTCTTCGATTCCCAGCGCTCGTTGGCTAAAACGATGGCATGCACTGGCGAGAGAGAGCTTTGCACCGTTCGGTATATTGACAGCGCCCGGTACAGGCGCATAATCGAGGCGCTATGAAGGCGCCCCTGGTGATGGTGGCCGCCATCCTCAGTCTTTCGCTTGCCGTCATATCCTGCGGCGACGCTGAAGAGCAGTTGGCGCCTGGCACACCGAGCGCCACCCTCGATGCGAGTCCAAGCGCTACGCTGGCGCCCGAGCCGCCAACGACCACACCAACACTCACGCCCGGCCAGATAAAGGCCAGTCTGCCCGGCGGCTACAATTTCTCGTA
>DASSZB010000429.1:0-6304 GCA_035702935.1 Dehalococcoidia bacterium | reverse complement strand
CCCCGGCCTCCCGCCGCTCGGGCCGGCTATCCCGGTGACCGCCAGTCCGTAATCTGCGCCGGCGGACACCCGCACCTTCTCGGCCATCGCGCCCGCCACCTCCGCGCTCACGGCTCCGCGCGAGGCGATCACGTCTGCTGGTACCCCGAGTTGCTCCTTGAGCCTGTCCGCATAGGCGATCACGCCGCCCAGGAAGACGGACGAGCCGCCCGGCACCTCCGTGATGAGGTGGCCGATGAGCCCGCCGGTGCTGGACTCCGCCACAGCCAGCGTGCGACGCCGCCGCGACAGGCGACTGACTGCGTCAGCGGCCAGCTGGTTCGCGTTCGAGCGCGTCAACGCAGCGCCTCACGGCTTCTTGCATCTGGACTTGCGGGACCCACCCTAGCTCGCTGCGGAGGCGGGAGGCGTCTTCGCGGAAGTCGAACGCCAGCAGGATGACGCCGAAGCGGGTGATCTCCGGGTGGACTTTGCGCCGCCTCACGAAAAGGCACCACGCCTCCATGCCCGCAGCCATCCCGTAGATAAGACGGACTGGTATGTGACGTCGGGGCCGTCGCAAGCCGGCCGCATCGGCTATCGTGTCGTACACCTGCTTTTGCGTCACGGGCTCATCGGAGACGACGTTGTACGTGCGGCCGATCGCCGCATCAGCGGTGGCGCCGAGAATGCAGGCGTCGGCCACGTCTCCGACGTAAACGTAGGGCAGGGGGTTGTCGCCGCTGCCGAGGTATGCCGACGAGCTGCTCTTGAGGAAGGTGACGATGCCCGGGAACATGGCGCGGTCCCGCTCCCCGAAGACGAGGCCCGGCCGGACGATCGTGACCTTGATTTTGCCTTCGTCGCCATACCGCGCGGCGATGCGCTCGCCCGCCAGCTTGGAGCGGCGGTAGTAGTCCAGCCACCCGAAGCGTTTTTCCAGCGGCGATTCTTCGGTGACGACTCCCTTGAAGGCGGAGAGGGCGTAGACGCCGTCGGTGCTCACGTACAGGACGCGGGGCACGCCGCCCCCAGCGGCCGCGGCCAGCACGTTGCGCGTGCCGTCGACGGTGACGCGCTGGAACTCGCTCCAGGGCGCCCAGTCCGTGACCATCGCGGCCGCGTGGTACACGACATCGACTCCGGCTATCGCTTGTACAAGCGATTGCGTGTCCGTGATGTCGCCCTGCACAAGCTCGATGCCGAGGCCCTGGAGGAAGCGGGTGTCGCTGGAGGAACGGACCAGTGCGCGCACTTCGTCGCCCCGCGCGACGAGGCGCTCGGCGATGTGGCTGCCGATGAAGCCGCTGGCTCCGGTCACGAGCGCTTTCATGCTTCCTCCGCTAGCGCGCGAACTATGGGCGCCATATTACACTAGGCAAACCATGGCCCGTTACTCCGTGACAATCGGTCCCGGCCCGGCCGAAGATGTCGCCCGCGCCGCCGCGCGCGCTGAGTCTGCCGGCTTCGACACGGTCTGGACATCCGAGATGTTCCACGATCCCTTCTTGCCACTGGCGGCGGCGGCCACGACCACGTCACGGATCGATCTGGGGACATCCATCGCGCTCGCCTTCGTGCGCAGCCCCTGGGTGACAGCGCTGGCCGCGCTGGACCTCGACGTGCTTTCGGGCGGGCGGTTCATCCTGGGATTGGGCACGGGCCTCAAGCGCTTGAACGAGCGCTGGCACGGCGTGGCCTACGGCAAGCCAACGCCGCATATCCGCGAGGCCGTCCAGGTGATCCGCCTGATAACTGAGAGCGCGCACCGCGGAGAGCCGATCCGCTTCTCCGGCCAGTACTACGACGTCGACATCCAGGGCTGGCGGCGCCCCCAGGCGCCTGTCCGCGAGCGCATCCCGATCTACCTGGCAGGCGTGCGGGAGGGGATGATCCGGACGGCGGCGCAGGTCGCCGATGGCCTGCTGGGCCACCCGATCTACTCCCTGCGCTGGATTCGGGAAGTGGTACTGCCCTCACTCGCGAGGGGCCTTGCCGAGTCACCTCGGGAGCGCGGTGATTTCCACCTGTGCCTGGCCGTGTGCTGCGCCGTCGGGAAGGACGTGCCTGCCGCGCGCCGCGCTGCCGCCGCTACGATCGCCTTCTATGCCACCGTCAACACATACGAGCCTCTGTTCGCCGCGTTCCCGGGGGAGGTAGCGCGCATCCAGTCTGCGCTGCTGCGAAGCGACACCGAGGGGATGGTCGCCGCCGTCAGCGCCGAGATGGTCGATGCCTTCGCGGTTGTCGGAACTCCCGACGAGGCCCGCAAGCGCGTGGCGGCTTACGGCGAACTGGCCGACAGCATCTGCCTGTCGCCCCCTGATCAACTCATCGATCCCGGAGAGACTGGAGCATATCGGGAAGCTCTGCTGGCAACATTCGGCGGCCAGCCAACTTAGCGCAGGCTTATCAGGGCTCTCACCACCGTCTGACCAGTGCCGGAGGGTGCCCTGGGAGAGGCGATCAATGTAGCGGAGGCCCCTCAGGGCTCCACCCCCGGCATCCGAATACGAGCGAGCGTTCTGCCCTCGGCGGGCGCCGTCATGGAGGGCTAAGGCCGCTCCGCTACGCTCCGGCTGGGACGACGCAGGAAACGAACGTGAAGGCGTACATCGCCACACCGGCGTCGGATGTCACAAGCGTCAACTCGTGGCTGCCGATTTCCGGGCTGTTGACGAGGCGGTACATGCGCGGGCCGTCCACCTCAACGACACCATCGCCGCCTTCCGTGCGCACGTCCTCAGCGGCGTGGCTTTCAGGAATCGGTTCCCCGTCGAGCAGGACGCGCACGCGGCACGTGCGGCCCAGCAGCGGGTTCATCACCAGGTTCACTTCCTTGGCCGTGTAGCGAATGGTGAGGCGGCTCTCGCTGGTGCTGCCGGCTGGTTTCATGACCTGCTCCTCGTCCCACCGCCACTCACCGTCCAGGTAGAAATAGCCCTCGGCGTGCATTCCGGGATCCCGGTAGGCCGCTGTCTGCTTGGTGACCAGCCCGGACGGGTTGCCGATACCTCCCCTCTGGTAGCCGAGGTAGATCTCCGGCGTCACGCGGTAGCAGACGGCGCCCGGCGTGTCGGACTCGCGCACGGGCGGCATCGGTTCGGGCAGGACCACGGCGCCGTCGATTTCGCGTAGGAGCGCCTGGATGGCCTCCTCGGTCTCGGTATAGGCGCCCTCACCGAAGTGGTGATAGCGGATATAGCCGTCCTTGTCCACGAGGTACTTTGCCGGCCAGTAACGGTTGGCGTATGCCTGCCAGATGGAATAACCGTTGTCCATCACCACGGGATATTCGATACCGAACGATGCGATGGCTGCCTTCACGCCGTCCAACTCCTTGGCGAAGGAGAACTCCGGAGCGTGGACCCCAACCACCTGGAGACCGGCCTCGCGGTAACGCTGGTGCCAGCCGATGACGTAGGGGAGCGTGCGGATGCAGTTCACGCAGGTGTAGTCCCAGAAATCGATGAGCGCGGCCTTTCCGCGCAGGTCGGCGATATTCAGCGGCTCGCTGTTCACCCAGTAGCCGCCGACGAGGTCTGGAGCCCGTACCCGGGCGTCTTCCTGAGTCATCATGGCTTCCTTGCTCCGAGCGTGAGTCCGTATTATAGGCCACGATGAGTGCTGGCTGTAGAGGAGTCACAGCGCGGTGATCCTGGAGACGGGGGCGCTGGCCTCGCACTTCACGTTGCTCGGGACCGACGGGCTCGAACACAACCTGCCGCGGGATCTCGGTGGCAAGCCCGCTGTGCTGGTGTTCTTCAAGACCACGTGCGCCACGTGTGATCTCGCGTTCCCGTACCTGAACCGGCTGCGGGCGGCGTATCCCGATGGCTGGCACCTGTGGGCCATCTCCCAGGACCCGATGGACCGGACGCTTCCCTACGCCGCCAAAGCCGGGATTGACTATCCCGTCCTGATCGACGCGTCAGCGTACTACGCATCGAAGCTGTACGACCCGCCTGCCACGCCGACGGTTTTCGTAATCGGTCCGGATGGGCGCGTCGAGTTCAGCACGTATGGGTTCTCCAAGGAAGATGTGAACGAAATCGCCAGCCGGATCGCAGGCTATGTTGGCGCCGAGCCGCAGGTGATCGCGCCCCCGGACGACGGTCGGCCGGCATTCAAACCAGGGTGAGGCCCGAAGCACCTGCGTCCGGGTTGACGCCACGCATTTTCGCAACCATTTTTTCAATTGAAATCGCATGAAACGCGTGTTAACATTGCCGGAAACAGGTTACCTTCTACGGCGTATTGGCCAGCAGGCAACCACGATACCCGTAGACGAGGTTAAAGTCCCACGTCGGAAACCCCCGCCAGCCACCCCTGATGATCGGACGATAACCGCCACAGGACACAAGGAGGTCATCGAGTGGCATTCGTAGACCGAACTCTAACCTGCGTTGAGTGCGGGCAGGAGTTCACATTTACAGCGGACGATCAGGACTTCCACGCCCGCAAGGGTTACCAGGAACCAAAGCGCTGTCCGAACTGCCGCGCTGCGCGGCGAGCTGGCAACGGCGGCGGCCGGGGTGGTGGTGGCGGTGGCGGCTTCTCGTCGCGGCCGATGTTTGATGCGGTGTGCGACAACTGTGGCACCACCACACAGGTGCCGTTTCAGCCTCGCCAGGACCGCCCCGTATACTGCAGCGACTGCTTCTCCAAGGTGAAGCCCGCACGCGGTGGCGGTGGCGCCGGCGGACGCTGGTAGACCAGCCCACAGACCGAAACTTGAACAGGCCCTCCACGTGGAGGGCCTGTTTCGTTTTAACCTCGCGACTGTCCGAAGCTCGACACTGGAAACGGGACGGTAGCCCGCGTTTCTAGTTTCCAGTTTCGCCTCCCCCCGATATCATTGGCTTCGCCATGACCCGACCCCTTTCCGACATCACCATCCTCGACCTGACCTGGATCCTGTCCGGGCCATTCGCATCAATGGTCCTCTGCGACATGGGGGCCGACGTCATCAAGGTGGAGCGCCCACCCTACGGCGATATCGCCCGCACCACGGGCCCCTACATTGGGGACGAGAGCGGATACTTCTTCTCGGTGAACAGGGGCAAGCGGAGCATCTGCATCGACCTCCGGAATGAACTGGGGAAAGAAACGTTCCTGCGCTTGGTCGAGAAGACGGACGTTGTCATGGAGAACTTTACGCCCGGCACGATGGATGCTCTCGGGCTGGGGTACGACGTCCTCAGCGCGTGCAACCCGCGCCTCGTGTACGCCGCAACCTCCGGGTTCGGGCAGACAGGTCCGGACCGCGACAGGCCGGCGCTGGACGTTATCGTGCAGGGCATGGGCGGGATCATGAGCATCACCGGCGAGCCAAACGGCCCTCCCGTCCGCCCCGGAGTCTCCCAGGGCGACATCACGGCGGGGCTGTTCACGGCCATCGGCATCCTCTCCGCGCTGCACGAGCGGGACCGCAGCGGCCAGGGCCAGATGGTCGACATAAGTATGCTGGACTGCCAGGTCGCCATACTGGAGAACGCGTTCATGCGGTACTTCGCCACGGGCGAGGCGCCGAAGCCTATTGGCACCCGCCATCCGCTGACAACGCCATTCCAGGCGTTTCCCACGAGGGATGGATGGATCGTGATCGCCATCGCGCCCGGCGTGGAGAACCAGTGGGAGCTTTTCTGCGTGCAGATCGGCCGCGCGGACCTCATCGACGACCCGCGCTTCGAGACGCCGGGACTGCGCACAAAGAACCACGCCGACCTGGAACCGGTGCTGAACGAGGCGCTCAAGCAGAAGACAACCGGGGAATGGCTGCGAGGGTTCGACGCCATCGGCCTCCCCTGTGGCCCCCTCAACGACATCCCTCACGTCGCGGAACACCCCCAGATAAAGGCGCGGCAGATGCTGGTGGACGTGCCGCACCCCTCCGGGTTCACGCTGCGCATCCCCGACACTCCGATCAAGCTCAGCCGCACCCCCGGTGGCATCGCCGGCCCGCCACCGGCCACGGGCGAGCACACGGACGCTGTTCTTTCCTCGATCCTCGGCCTGTCAGCGGACGAGATCGCGGCACTGCGCGAAGCGAAGGCCGTCTTCGGGCCGCTCCCAAGCCCCGTGCCGCTCGTGCGCGACCGCGAATCGTAGCCGCGGCTCGTGAGCCGTCCAGGGTGGCGTCGTAGCTGCGGCTCGCGAGACGCCTCCCGGGTTTGGCGCGCAGCGGATTACCGGCCGCAGGCTGGCGCTTATCCGATTATCCGCTAAGCTATCCGCTGACAGACAGTCCGTTCGAAGGAGCCGCCCACATGAGAATCACCCAGGTCAAGGTCCGCGTCTTCGAGTACCCCATGCCTAGGGCTTT
>DASSZB010000378.1:0-2186 GCA_035702935.1 Dehalococcoidia bacterium | reverse complement strand
GCCACGAAGTGTTCGCCGGGCGCGACGCCCAGAACTTCCGGTTCTGCCGCCCCAACTGTCCGGTCACGCAGAACGCCCGCCGCGGCCGCGGCACGCTGGACTATGATGTCGTGGCGAAGAAGCCGGACGGCCGCGACATGTGGGCTAACGTCAGCATTATGCTCCTGAAGAAGCCGCAGGAATCCCCGCTGGTCCTGCACACTTTCCGCGACGTCACGGAACGGCGCCGAATCGAAACTTTCGCCCGCCGCGCCATAGACAACCTACACGAGATAGAATCGCCACCGCCGGACGAGCCCACACCCGAAACGGAAGAGCCTCGTCCCACGCCGATACCGCCGCTCTCGCGCCGCGAGATGCAGGTGCTGCAGTTGATGGCGGTGGGTCTGGCGACGAAGGACATCGCCGAACGCCTGGGCGTCAGCCCGATCACCGCCCGCAACCACATCACGCACGTGATCACGAAGCTGGGTGCCGGCAACCGGCTCCAGGCCGTCCTCTACGCCACCCGCCGGCATCTCATCTAGCGTCGCACGCGCCTGCCGGAGCTCAAATTGGTGCGGCGTCACCTTGTTCGGCGCTGAGCGCCGGCCGCCGCGCCGATGGCCGTGAGTCAGACCGGGCTGGTTGCCTGCTGCGGCGTCTGCGCCGGCTCGCGACCTTCGGGGAGTGCCAGCCGGAAGGTGACGCGGCCGTCAGCGACGGACGCGGTGAGCGTGCCGCCCAGGAGAGTCGCCAGGTCGCGGGCGATGGGGAGCCCGAGCCCGGAGCCCGCCTGTCTGCCGTTGCGGCTGCGGTCCCGCCGGTAGAAGCGGTCGAACATCTGGGGGAGCTCTTCGGCCGTGACGTCGTCGGTGGTGTTGGAGACCTCTACCCAGGCGCCCGCAGTCGCCGCCTCGGTGCCGCCGCGGACGGCGATGGTCCCGCCGTCCGGCGTGAACTTGCGAGCGTTGTCCAGCAGGTTCTCGAAAATGCGCTCCAGTTTCTGGGCATCGGTCGTGACCTCGGCGTCCTGCGCATCAAAGGTGATGGCGATGCCGCGGACCGCGGCGTCTCTCTGGATGCGCTCGATAGCCGCCCGGAGCAGGGCCTGGAGGTCGACCGCGTCGTGCTGGAGAACGACCTGGCCGGACTCGATCTCGGACAGGTAGAGGAGGTCGTTCAACCGGGCGTTGAGGCGCTGCGCCTCCTCGTGAATGATGGCGGCCATCCGCTGCGTCTCGCTCCCCGGTGCGGCCTCCTCGTCCCGCAAGGCCTGGGAAAAACCGATGATGGAGGTGAGGGGCGTCTTCATGTCATGAGATATGTTCCCGACCAGCGTGCGCATCTTGGTGTGCGCCTGGCCGACGCGCTCGGCCATGTCGGCGAAGGCGCGGGCCAGGCGGCCGACCTCATCCTCGCGATCCACGGACACGCTGACATCGAAGGTGCCGGAGGCCATGGCCTGGGAAGCGGCGGTCAGTTGCTCGAGCGGACGCGTGATGTAACGGGCCACGATCACGGCGAGCAGCATGGCCACTGGAATCGCGATGCCCGCGGCGATGCCGAGTGCCGGCAGCAGGTCCAGCCAGGCACGGGTGAGCGTCTCCTCTGATACTGCAAGCAGGAGGCTGTAGCGGAGGATGTAGGGGATGCCCCCGACGATCGTGATGTTGCCACCGGGGAACGGGGTGCGGCTGGACGCGATAAGCACGAGGTCGCTGCCGGGGCTGCCGGCAACGGGCTGGAAGGCGATGTACGAGGGTCCGGTTCGGTTTAACCGGCGATTACGCATCGTGTCAGGCTCCAGTGTGAGTTGAGCGCCGTTCAGGTCGCCGCCGCTATCGACCACGACCTGGCCGGTCTGGTCGATCATCAGGGCACGGACGTCATAGGTGGCGGCGGCGCTGTTCACGAACTGGATCAGTTGTTCCGCGTCGTCTCCCTGGAGCAGGTGCAGCAGGAACTCGTTCTGGATAGCGCCGGAGTTGGCGGTCACATGGTCGAGCTTGCGTTCCCGCTCGTCGCCCCGGTTGAGCCAGACGAAGACGAACCCGGCAAGGGCCAGCACGATGAGCACCATGGCGACGGAGGCGATGACCAGCTTCCCCTGGAGGCTCTGGTCGGGCCTGACGTTCATGGCGCCACCAACCGGTACCCGGTGCCCCAGACGGTCTCTATGGCGACATCTGTGTCGCGGAGTTTCT
>DASSZB010000351.1:0-3718 GCA_035702935.1 Dehalococcoidia bacterium | reverse complement strand
CGCTTAGCAGGCGGGCGCACTAGGCCACTATGCGACCCCTCCGCTGGGAACGGAAACAGTATATCAGAGGGGTCAGCGGGTCATAGGGTCATCAGGGTTAGGTGGCAACAGCGTAGAGACGCCCCAGCGAAGCCGCGGCGGCGTTGGTGTCGCGTAGGACTTGGAAGGCGTGGAGGGAGTGGGTTGAAGTAATTCAGCGGGGCGTCTCTACGGCGGGCTCGCGGAGCGCGGCGGGGGTGCCGGAGAGGAGGCTAGGCTTCGACCATCTCGACGGGGGCGTAGAGGCGCTTCTTGAGGGCCTCCCGCGGGGGGTCGATGTAGATGGCGTTCCAGGCGCAGGACTGCTCGCAGAGGCGGCAGCCGGTGCACTTCTTCTCGATGACCTTGGCCACGCCGAAGAAGTCGCCTACCTTCTCGCCGGAGACGTCCAGTTCCAGTGCCTCGAAGGGGCAGATGTGGATGCACTGCTCGCATCCGGAGCCGATGCAGTTCTCCTCGATGACGATCGCCTTGGGCCACTCGCGGCGCGGGAAGCCCTTGCCGATATCCATGTGCTCGTCGGCGATGCACTCCACCGGGCAGACCACGGCACAGGCGCCGCAATCGATGCAGAGCTCCGGGTCGATGATGTGGAGGCCGTTGCGGATGCCGGTAATGGCGTCGGTCGGGCAGCGCTTGGTGCAGGCTGTGCAGCCGATGCAGGTCTCGAGGATCTTGTAGGACATACGTCAGACTCCAAGGCCAGTATAGGGCGGCTGCCCGGCTTTAAGCAACTGGATTGTTTCTTTTTCCCACGGCAGCCTCATACTCAGACGAGAACCCCTTCGATGAGCATCGCGCTCTCTATGGAATCGCTCTTCAGCGGCAGGTAATGCTGTCGCTCAGGGTCATTCGCATATGACTCGAAGTCGGATCTCGATTCGAACGAAACCAGGTGCACCTCGTATGGAAGGCCAACCGCCGTATCTATGACGTCCGCCGGGTGCGGACGGACGCGGTAGAGGAGCCTGCCCTTATGGCGATCAAGCAGTGGAAGGACGACTTCCTCGAAGCGCTCGAACGCCTCCTCGCCGCCCTCGCGGATGAAGATCAGTTGCGTGTAGTAGATCACGCAGGGGCCAGGTTATGCTCGCGGAGGACGCGCTCGGTGACCTCGCCGATATCGGCGGGTGAGTCGCAGATAACGGCGCCGGCCTCGCCGAGGGCGGACTTCTTCGCCGTGGCGGTACCGGCGGCGCCGACGATGATGGCGCCGGCGTGCCCCATGCGGCGGCCGGGAGGTGCGGTGGCGCCGGCGATGAAGGCGACGACGGGTTTCTTCATCTCCTTGGCAATGAACTCCGCCGACTGCTGCTCCGCGAGGCCGCCGATCTCGCCGATTAGCACAACGGCCCCCGTACCGGGATCATCATTGAACATGCGGAGGGCCTCGACCTGGGTGGTGCCGACGACGGGGTCGCCACCGATACCCACGCAGGTGCTCTGACCGATGCCCCGCGCCGTCAGCTGGGCCACAGCCTCGTACACCAGCGTGCCGGATCGCGAGATCACGCCGACTTTTCCCTTCGAGAAGACGTAGCCTGGCATGATGCCCACGCGCGCCTCACCGGGGGTGATGACGCCGGGGCAGTTGGGCCCTATGACGGTCAGCCCGCTACCCTGGATGAAACGCCGCACACGGACCATATCCAAAGTCGGCACGCCTTCCGTGATGCAGATGATCACCGGGATCTCGGCGTATGCAGCCTCGAGCACGGCGTCGGCCGCGAACGGCGCGGGCACGAAGATGAGCGCGCAGTTGGCGTCCGTTTTGGCCACGGCCTGGGCCACCGTGTCGAACACGGGCACGCCTTCGGCGGTCTCGCCGCCGCGGCCCGGCGTGACGCCGGCCACCACGTTAGTCCCGTACTCGATGCATTTCTGCGTCTGGAACGAGCCCTCTTTGCCGGTGATGCCCTGCACGAGCAAGCGCGTGTGGTTACCTACGAGGATAGACATGTAGACCGTCCTATCTTTGGGATTTCATTGCAAAGCGTAAGCGGCGGCTGGCGGGAACGAGCTGCCCCCCGTGGCGCGAGGTGTGGCCAGCCATGCGGTCGAGGAACTCGGAAGCCGGGATCGTCTCGCCGCCGCCCAGCGTAACTGGAAGGGAGAGGTCGTCCGGCCCGAAACGCGACAGTGCCACCTGGATCCCGTGCCAGCCCGACTGGAGCTCGTCGATGAGCGCGCGGAAGGGGACGCCGCGGCGCGCTTCCACCGCCTGCTTGTTCCACGCATCGACGTCATTGATCGCCGCGAGTTCTGCCTGGGAGCCGTCGCCGATCGCCGACCGCAGCCGGGCCTCGCGGCGCTTTTCGTTGGAAGCGACGTGGGCCACGATGTCATGGTACGTCCAGCCGGGGCAGCCGGCGGATTCAGCCTCCCAGGCGTCTTCGGCCACGGAGTAGGCGGCGCGGAGGAACCCCTCCTGGGCGCGCACGTTCAGGCGCATCTTGTCCTCGATCTCGGGAATGAACTTGATCTGCTCCGGCCGCCAGTCCGTCTCCAGCGCCCGGCGGATGTCGTCCGTGTGCTCCCGGTCGTGATATCCCTGCCACAGCCAGTCTTCGACCTTGATCTCATAGTCCGGTCCCATGGGCACCGGGTAGTTGAGAACCGGCAGGTTGGACTCATCCAGCATGAGCGCGTACTCGATCATCGCGTCGTGCGACTCGAAGAGGAGCTGGCGAAGGTCTTCGCGGGTATAGCGGCGGCGCTCTTCCACGATCGAGGCGTTGCGGGCCCGGACGTCGAATCCCTTCGATGTGGCGGCGATGAACTCGGGCGTCAGGACGCCCGCGTGGATCAGCCCTGCGCCGGAGGGCGACATGTCGCCGATGGCGTGGGCGATGAGGTCCTTGACCGTCCAGTCCCCGTACGGGACGAAGCGCTCCCAGTCGGCCGCGGAGAGCGAATCTACGACGCCCAGCAACTCACGGTGGGCGTGGCGGAGATCTTCGATGGCGGCTTCGGCCTGTGGCAGGGTCATGCTATAAGGGCCAATCGGCTGGGGCGAGTTCCACGGCCGCTATGATACGACGCTGCGTTGGGAGAGGAAAGCCGGAAAAGGGCCTAGGCGCGGCCGACGATCTGGGAGAAGCGTGGGCCCAGCCGCGCGTCCTGGCGTACGTTACCAAAGTCCTCGTCCTCGGCGGCCATCTCCCTGTAATCCGCGTCTATCGAGATGGCGCGCCGGATCTCGTGGAGGGCCTCTTCTTTCCGGCCGAGGAGTGACAGCGCACAGGCGCGATTGTAGATGAGCGCCGGGACGTCCGGCGTTAACTCCAGGGCCCTGTCGAAGTCAGCGAGGGCCTGGCGGTGACGGCCCAGGCGGCCAAGGATGATACCCCGGTCCTGGAGGCGGTCTGGACGGTCTGGCTGAAGCTCGAGCGAGCGGTTGAGCGCCGCTATCGCGCTCTCCAGCCTGTCGGATTTGGCCAGCACCAGCCCCCGCCGGGCGAGAAGGTCCGGGTCGTTCGGTCGCACTTCGACAGCTCGCGTCAGGTCGGCCAGGGCATCATTCAAGGCCCCCAGCGCCTCGTATGCCTCCGCCCGGTTACGGAGGACGTCCGGGTTGCGGGGGGTAAGGGACAGCGACGCGGTGAAGTCTGCAATCGCCTCTGCATGACGTCCCAGCTTCGACAGGACCACGCCCCGGTTGTTCAGCGTCGGCGCGTCA
>DASSZB010000129.1:0-2056 GCA_035702935.1 Dehalococcoidia bacterium | reverse complement strand
GGATGGCATCGACCTGCGACAGGTATGTCTCCAGCGTCGGCGCATCGCCTCCGTCATCGCCGCCGCAGGCGATCGTGAGCAGGAGCGCGATACTTGCTCCGGTGATCAGGGCCCGTGAAAGCGTTGCGTCCTCACTCTCATCAGCGTTTGGCGCATGTCGCCCCGATTCTAGCACGGGAGTTAGCGGTCAGTCCGGCCTAGAACACTACCGGGTGTCGTTCCCGGAAGCGGTACAGCTGAGCCGGCCGGTGCCGGCCGCTGCCGGCCCGGCGTCCCGTGGGCTCCACCAGCGCCAGCGTCACGACCCGCTTGCGGAAGTTGCGCTTGTCCATGGGCCGGCCGTGGATCGCTTCGTAGGTGGCCTGCAGCTGGGAGAGGGTGAACTCCTCCGGGAGGAGCGAGTACGCCACGTTGGAGTAGTCCAGCTTGGCACGAAGGCGCTGCTGAGCGTACGTGATGACCTCGTCGTTCTTGAAGGCTAATTCCGGCAACTCTGCCACCGGAAACCACGCTGGCAACCATTCGCTGCGCTGGGCCAGCAACGCCTCCGAGACATCCACGAGGGCGAAGTAGGCAACGGCGATGGAGCCCTGGCTGTCGAGGTCGGAGAAAGTGTAGAGCTGCTCAAGGAAGACGTCTGCCAGGCCGGTCTCGTCCGCCAGCTTTCGCACGGCCGCTTCCTGTAGCGACTCACCGGTAGCCAGCAAGCCCCCGGGCAGCGACCAGGCATCCTTGAAGGGTTCTGCGCTGCGCCTGATCAAAAGCACCTGTAGGCGGCCACCGTCCACGGTGAAGATCACGACAAGCACCGCCACCGGGCGGCCGGCGGGCGGTTTCGCGCGCGGCGAACGCGCCGAGGGTTTCGCGCGGGCAGGTGTCACGGTGCCTCAGCTATACAGTCACGGCAGTGGCCAGCAATCCCTGCAACGACCAGGCGGTGGTGCGCGTTACCTCAACCTGCACAAGCTCTCCGATCCCGGGCCCAATTGCCGATTTCCCATTGCCCGTTGCCCTGAAATGCACCAGCTTGTTCGCCCGGTTGCGGCCGGTGTAAACGGTCTCGCCGGCGTCGTCGTCTTTCGATCCCTCCACGAGTACTTCCTGAGTCGTACTCATGAAGCCCGCGTTGATCTCGATTGCTATCCGCTCCTGCAACTCCTCGACCGCGTGCAGGCGGCGCATCTTTTCTTCCTGGGGAACGTCGTCCTCCATGTGCCGCCAGGCGATGGTGCCGGGACGGGGAGAGTAGGCTGCCACGTGCACCTTGTCGAACCGCAGCTCCTCCAGTACCGACATGGTGTTCAGGAACTGCGCCTCGGTCTCTCCGCAGAAGCCAACGATCACATCTGTGCTCATCGAGACGTCGGGGACCATGTCGCGGATGCGATACACCCACTCACGATAGTCCTCGATGGTGTAGCCACGCCGCATTCGGGCGAGAACCTCGTTGTCGCCCGCCTGCAGTGGGATATTGAAATGCTCGCAGACCTTTGGCAGGTCCGCCACCGCGCGGATGATGTGCTCCGTCATATCGCGTGGGTAGGAGGTCAGGAAACGGATGCGCGCCAGCCCGGGCGTGTCGTGGATAGTCCGGAAGAGGTCCCCGAGGTCCGGACGTGCTCCGTCCTCGCCCGGCGCCAGGTCCTTTCCGTACGCCTCCACAGTCTGGCCTAGCAGCGTCACCTCGCGCACGCCTCGGGCACAGGCCGCGGCCACCTCACGAGCGATGTCATCGATCGTGCGCGATCGCTCGCGGCCGCGTCGGTAGGGGACGATGCAGTAGGTGCAGAACTTGTTGCAGCCGTGGATGACGGGAACGAAGGCCGTCGGCCCGGACGGCGCCGGGAAGGTATCCGGCCAGAACTCGCCACCGAGGTCCGATTCCGGCATCAGGTGCCGCAGGACGACCTCGAAGCTCTGCGGGCGCGCCCACACGTCAACGTACGGGAACCGGGCGCGCAGCTCGCCGGTCTGCGGGCCGACGAGGCACCCCATAACCGCGATCTGCATCCCGCCGCGGGTCTCTTTCAGCGTACGAAGGTGTCCCAGGTAGCCG
>DASSZB010000127.1:0-4940 GCA_035702935.1 Dehalococcoidia bacterium | reverse complement strand
AGGTGGTCCCACTTGCCTTCCAGGATCTCCTGGAAGCCGCGGACCGTCTCCTTGACGGGGACGTAGCGGCCGGTACGGCCGGTGAACACTTCGGCCACGAACATCGGCTGCGTCAAGAAGCGCTGCACGCGGCGGGCCCTGGCCACGGCCAGCTTGTCATCTTCGGACAGTTCCTCGACTCCCAGGATGGCGATGATGTCCTGCAGATCCCTGTAGCGCTGGAGGACGGCCTGGACACCGCGGGCGGCGTTGTAGTGGTCCTGTCCCACCAGCAACGGATCGAGGATGCGCGAGAAGGAGGACAGCGGGTCGACGGCCGGGTACAACGCCTGCTCGACCAGGGCGCGGTCCAGCGAGATAACGGCGTCGAGGTGGCCGAATGTTGTCACGATGCCGGGGTCCGTGTAGTCATCCGCCGGGACGTAGATGGCCTGGAACGAAGTGATGGACCCCCGCTTGGTGGAGGTGATGCGCTCTTCGAGGGCGCCCATGTCCGTGGCCAGCGTCGGCTGGTAGCCAACGGCAGAGGGCATGCGGCCGAGAAGGGCGGAGACTTCCATGTTGGCGAGGATGTATCGGTAGATGTTGTCGATGAAGATGAGGACGTCCTGGCCCTGCACGTCGCGGAAGTATTCGGCCATGGTAACGCCGGTGAGAGCGACCCGGGCGCGCACTCCCGGAGGCTCGTTCATCTGCCCGAAGACGAGCGCCGTCTTGTCGATGACGCCGGACTCCTTCATCTCGTTCCACATGTCGTTGCCTTCGCGGGAACGCTCGCCCACGCCTGCGAAAACGGAGAAGCCGCCGTGCTCGGTGGCGATGTTGCGGATGAGCTCCTGGATGATGACGGTCTTGCCCGTTCCGGCGCCGCCGTAGGCTCCGACCTTGCCGCCCTTGGTGAACGGAGAGACAAGGTCAAGCACCTTGACGCCGGTCTCCAACACCTGGGGCGTGGTCTCGCGCTCTTCGAAGGTGGGTGCCGGCCGGTGGATGGGCCAGTGCTCGTCCGACTTCACGTCGCCGAGGTCATCGATGGGGACGCCGAGGACGTTGAAGAGCCGCCCCAGGCATGGCTCGCCGACGGGAACAGCGATGGGCTCGCCGGTATCCACGGCGGGAGAGCCCCGGCGCAGGCCGTCGGTCGTGTCCATGGTCAGGCAGCGGACCCAGTTGTTGCCCAGGTGCTGCTGCACCTCGGCGATGAGTTTCGGCGCGCCGCCGCCGACCTCGATCTCGATGGCGTTATAGATGTCAGGCAGCGACTCCGCCGGAAATTCGACATCGACGACCGTGCCGATCACCTGTACAACTTCGCCCTTTGACCCTTTAGCCATCTTTCACCTCTTCTATCGCCTCCGCCTTCGTAGCTGCAGACCTTCAGGTCTGCCTGGCAGGTCTAACGACCTGCAACTACGAGGTGCTGCTATTTCCCCTTCAATGCTTCCACGCCGCCGGTGATGTCCAGCAGCTCGCTGGTGATGCTCTCCTGGCGGGCCTTGTTATAGACCAGCGTCAGGTCCTTGATGAGCTCGTTTGCGTTATCGGTGGCGTTGCGCATCGCCACCATGCGGGCCGACTGCTCGCTGGCCATCGCTTCGAGGATGGCGCCGTAAACCTGCCTCTCGATGTAGCGTGGCAGGAGCTCGGCGAGCACGGCCTCACGGGTTGGTTCGTAGATGTAGTCGACAGCGATTGTCTCTGTTTCGGTCGGCGCCTCCACGGGAAGGAGCTTGAACAGCTCCGGGCGCTGGAGGACCGTGTTGACGAACTCGGCGTAGAGGATGTATACCTCGTCCGCCTTGCCGTCGATATAATCCTGGATCGCGATATGGGCGATGGGCCGAACGTCCTCATAGCCGGGGTAATCCCCGATGTTCAGGAACTCCGCCACGAGCTCCTGCCCGGTCCGGCGCATGAAGTCGCGGCCCTTCTTGCCGACGGCGATGACGCGCACCGGAACGCCGGCATCGATGACGAACTGCGCGGCGCGCCGGTTCAGGGTCGTCGGCAGGCCGCCGGAGAGACCGCGGTTGGGGGTGATAATGATGAGCTCCACGGCCTTCGTCTCTTCGCGCTGGCGGAGAAGCGGGTGCACCGTTTCCGGGTCCATCAGGGGCAGTGTCTCAGCGAGGTCAGCCAGCACCCAGCGCATTTTCTCGGCATAGGGGCGGCCGGCGAGGGCGTTGAGCTGAGCGCGCCTCATCTTGGAGGCGGCGACCAGCTCCATGGCGCGCGTGATCTTGGCCGTGCTCTGCACGGACCGGATCCGCCGCCTGATCTCCCGAAGCTGCCCTGGCATGGACCCCTACCCTCCCCGCGCCCCGGGCAATTGGCAATTGGAAATTGGAAATTGGGGAGACGGCTTCGAAGAGGAACGCAGCATCCGTTCTCCTTGTTCCATGTTCCTTGTTCCCTGTTCCTGCATCAGACTGCCATCGTCTTCTTGAAGTCCCCGATCGCCGCTCGAAGCTTCTTGTCGAGGTCTTCGTCAATCGTCTTCTTGCTTTCGATTTCGGACAGGAGTTCCGGGTGATTCGAGGTCATGTAGCCGTGGAACTGCTCTTCCACCGCGCGCACCTTGGCCGTCTCCACATCGTCGAGGAAGCCGTTGACGCCGGCAAAGATGATCGAGACCTCCTGGCCGAGGGTCAGTGGGCGGAACTGCGGCTGCTTCAGGATCTCCGTCAGGCGCTGGCCGCGGTCGAGCTGGCGTCGCGTGGCGGCGTCCAGGTCGGAAGTGCCGAACTGGGCGAAGGCGGCCAGGTTGCGGTACTGCGCCAGGTCCAGGCGCATGCCGCCGGCCACCTGCCGCATGGCCTTGGTCTGCGCCGCGCCACCCACACGGGAGACGGAGAGACCGGCGTTGATGGCGGGCCGGATACCGGCGGCGAAGAGGTCGCCCTCCAGGTAGATCTGCCCGTCAGTAATCGAAATCACGTTCGTGGGGACGTAGGCTGAGACGTCGCCGGCCTGCGTCTCGATGATGGGGAGCGCGGTGAGGGAACCGCCGCCGTGCTCCGGCGCGAGCTTGGCCGCTCGCTCCAGGAGGCGGCTGTGCAGGTAGAAGACATCGCCCGGGTAAGCCTCGCGGCCGGGCGGGCGGCGGAGGAGCAGCGACATCTGGCGGTAGGCCCAGGCGTGCTTGGAGAGGTCGTCGTAGATGACCAGGGCGTCCTTGCCCTGCTCCATGAACTCCTCGCCGATAGAGCAGCCCGCATAGGGAGCCAGGTACTGGAGCGCCGCGGCGTCCGAGGCGTTGGCGGCTACGACGATGGTGTGTTCCATGGCGCCGTTCTCTTCGAGGATGCCGACGACCTGGGCCACCTTCGAGGCCTGCTGGCCGATGGCTACGTAGATGCAGACGACGTCGCGGCCCTTCTGGGCGATGATGGAGTCCAGGCAGATGACGGTCTTACCGGTGAAGCGGTCGCCGATGATCAGCTCTCGCTGGCCGCGGCCGATGGGCACCATCGCGTCGATGGCCTTGATACCGGTGTGCAGCGAAGTGTTCACCGCCTCGCGGACGACGACGTTGGGGGCGATGCGCTCGATGGGGCGGACCTTGTCGGTGCTGACTGGGCCGCGGCCGTCCAGCGGCTGGCCCAGGGGGTCGACGACGCGGCCGATGAGGGCGTCGCCGACGGGGACCTCGATGATGCGGCCGGTGGAACGGACCTCATCACCCTCCTTGATGTCGGTGTAGTCGCCAAGGATGATGGCGCCCACGATGTCCTCTTCCAGGTTGAGGGCCAGGCCCATCAGCGTCTTCTCGGCGCCCTTCGAGTCCTTCGTGCGGAACTCGAGCAGCTCGCTGTACATGGCGTTGCGCAGACCGTAGACGCGGGCGATGCCGTCACCGGCCTCCACCACCGTGCCCGTGTCGACTGACGTCACACCGCCGCCGAACTGTTCGATCTGCTGCCGTATTATCGATGCGATCTCTTCTGGTCTTACCGCCATAAGGCTCTCCTTAAGCTCCAACCGTCGTAGCTGCAGGTCTTTAGACCTGCCCGGCAGACCTGAAGGTCTGCAGCTACGAGCTTGGGGGCTACGCTCGGGGGTGCTTCAACCTTCCGTCGTCTCCAATTGTCGTTTCCAGGCGCGGATCTGCTCCGCGTGCTCTTTGTAATGCAGCGTTGTGTCTCCGAGGAAGCGGTTCAGCTGGCTCCAGCCCCTGACTTCCGTCTCGAGCAAGCCCGCGTCAAAACCGCGAAATTCCGCGGCAGCTTCCCTGTAGGTCTTTTCCCACTCGACGCGCAGATCCGATAGGGACTTGCCGGCGCGGGCGGCCGACTCGCGGGCGTTCCAGTCGTTGAGTTCCTCCGTGCTGGACGGGCCTTCGATCTTCTCCGGCTTGCCGCCGGCCAGCGACCGCAGGTCCACCGCCGCTTTCTCGGCCCAGAAGGCCATGTGGCCGAGGAGGTCTTTCACGGACCAGTCCTCGACGACGCCGGGTTGGGCTTGCTCTGTCTCCGAAAGCGAATCCACGAGGGCGACAATCTCGTCCCAGGCCTCGCCCAGCTCTCGCTCAACGGTGGCCTTGTCAACGGTCATCGCTCCGCCCCCGCCAGCTTGCTCTTGAGCGCCTGCAGCCGGCTGCGCGTGCTGCCGTCGATGAGGCGGTCTCCCATCTGGACGACGAGGCCGCCCAGGATAGAATCGTCCACCCGGGGCTGGACGATGACTGTACCCCCCGTCATCCCGCTGAGTTTGTCGGTCACGGCCTTCAGCTCGTCCGCCGACAGTGGCACGGCGCTGGTGACGGTGGCGTGGGTGATGCCGTTCTCCTGGTCCACCAGCTCCTGGAACGCTTCCTTGATCTGCGGGGCGATGGCCGTCTTCTTGCGGCGCAGCAGCAGGCGCCCGAGGTTCAGGACGAGCGGGTCTATGCCCTTCAGGGCGCTTTCCAGCAGTTCGGCCTTGCGCCGGGGCGGCACGCG
>DASSZB010000093.1:0-5941 GCA_035702935.1 Dehalococcoidia bacterium | reverse complement strand
CCCGGTCAGTTATTGCGCCACTGGCCTTTTCCCGCGCGAGACCTTCGCGCGGCCTGGACGTGCATGAGGGTGCCTTCAGTCACCACATCAAACGCGTCCGTCTTGCCGAAGGAATACGGGAGGAAGGCCTCGGGGTCAACCTCGGTAAGGACGCGGGCGCTGGTGTAAGTATGCCCCTCCGTGTAGACTGCATCAACGACCTGGGTTACCGGGATGTCCGAGACCGGGTCGTGGGGGGAATCGCGGAAGATGAGCTCACCCCGCCCGCGCTCCGCCTTCTCGACCGTGCTTTCGCCGGTTTCGTGGATGAGCAGAGGCGCTCCGTCAAAGCCGACACCATCGGCCCGCGGTGAGAACTTGAAGTGGAACGTGGAGGTCACCTGGCGGCCAGTAGCGGCCTGTCCTGTCAAGCGGCCACGGAGGCTCAGGAAGCGGATCTCGTGACGCTCGGCTGAGCCCCAAACGAACTCGTCCTGCCGTTCAAATATCATGCGCGCCAGCTTGGCGGGCTGTCCGTAAAGCTCGCGGCCGAAGGTTACGGCCTGCGGCGTGGAGACCGGCATCGTGAGGCAGTAGTTGCCGACGATATCGCCGAACCGCGCACGCAGGTAGAGGGCGGCGCCGACAAATGGGCCGACGCTGTTGGAGTTGGCGACCTCGCCCACCCAGGCGCTACCCAACGGCTCCGGCATGGGCTCAAGCGGGGGAGGGAGGAGAGCACGGATGGCGTCCGGCGTGGTCTCGAACGTGACCACGAGGTTGCGCGTGCTGATGTGCTGGTTGCGGGCGAACAGGCCCTGGATCTTTCGTATCTCTTCAGGTGTCTTGACAAGGCGCAATGGTCCACTCCTTCGCGGCTCAGGATTCACTATGAGTGATGCGCGAGCGGCCGGATTTGTTGTTACGCCGGCGATTGCCCGGCGGCGCCGCGGTGCTTCTTCCGATAGGGTTTGTGGTTTGCCATAATGAACCGCGTCCCCGGCAAACACACTTCGAAAGGCGCATTCATTGTCCAGTGAGACCGCTGAGGGCGTTGTCGTCACGCCCGGCGCAATCGACGAGTCCAACCTCACCCGCTCGGTTATACGGTTAGCCTGGCCTGTCGTGGTGCAGCAGGTCAGCTTCTCGATGGTCCAGCTCGTGGACACGGCGCTCGTGGGACACCTGGGAGAGGATGCGCTGGCCGGTGTGCGGCTGGGCGGGCAGATCTTCTGGTTCGCGCAGGCGGGGATGGTGGCCGTGGGCGTGGGGTCGACCGCGATAATCGCGCGCAACGTGGGGGCGGGGAACGCCCACCTGGCCTCGAGAACACTCCAGAATGCGATTCTGATGGCATTCCTCTGGGGCATGGCGGTAGGCGTGGCCATGTGGTTCCTGGGGAACTGGGGGCTGGGCGCGCTGGGCGCGGAGCCGGGCGCGCGGCACGAGGGGACGACGTACTTGAAGGCGACGGCTGTGGGCATGCCATTCTGGTCGATGGTCTTCGCGGGCAACGCCTCCCAGCAGGGGGCCGGCGACACGACGACGCCGATGATGACGGGCATCGTGATCAACGTCGCGAATATCATCATCGCCTACACGTTAATAAACGGCGCCGGCCCGGCGCCGAGGCTGGACGTCCTCGGCTCCGGGGCGGGGTTCACGGGCGCGGCGATCATCGGCTGCGTGCTGGTGCTCAGCATCCTGGCGTTGAGGCGAGAGGGCCTTCACTGGAGACCTTCGCAAGCGTTCAGGTTGCACGCTGCAGACGCAAGGCGGGTGCTCAACGTGGGCATACCGGCCGGCGTGGAGCAGGCGCAGTTCAACATCGCCTTCATGATCTACACGCGCATCATCGCCAGCCTGGGGACCACCGCCCTGGCCGCGCACGGGGTTACGCTGGCGATCCAGAGCCTGACCTTCAACGTCGGTTTCGCCCTGAGCGTGGCGACGAGCGCCCTCGTCGGGCAAAGCCTGGGGGCAAAGAAGCCGGAGGTGGCGGAGCGGGCGGCGTGGCTTACGACGAGGTACTCGCTAATATTCATGTCCGCCATGGGACTGGCCATGATCTTCCTGGGGCGGCAGATAACGGATCTTTTCGTGGGCGGCGAGAAAGCGGACGAGGTAGTGGATATCGGCGCGCAGCTACTGTTCATCTTTGCCTTCGCGTTGCCGGGAATCGCCGTGAGCCTCTGCCTGGGCGGGGCGCTGCGCGGCGCTGGCGACACCCGGATCGTGCTGTTCATCATGGCCGGGAGTACCTGGATCGTGCGACTGGTTCCGGCGTACGTCCTGGCGATCACGCTTGGAATGGGCGTGCCCGGCGCCTGGCTGGCGGCGATCCTGGACATTAACGTCCGCTCGCTACTAATGTTCCTGCGGTTCCGGCAGGGGAAATGGAAAGAGATCGCCGTCTAGACCGCAGGAGGCGATGGTAGAATAGGCGCTGGAGGTCCCCCCATATTGAGCGCAGTTATCGTTTATACCCTGCGGAACTGTCCCACTTCCGACAGGGCGAAGGACGCACTGACGGAACGAGGCGTCTCTTTCGAGGAGCGGCGCGTGGACGAGAGCGCAGAATGGTGGGACGAGGCCCTCAAGTACTCCTTCACCGTCCCCGTGATCATCTGGGAAAACGGCGACGTGGAGATAGGCTGGGAGGGGGAACACGGGTGAGAGATAAGCTGACGGCCGGGCCCGTGGGGCCCGCGAAGCGCGCGACGGCTCATGGTGTTGGCGGCAGGCTGCCCATCGCCACGTTCAACACGCTCACGCGGACCATCGAGGAGTTCGTGCCCCTCGAACGCGGGTCGGCGACGATCTACACCTGCGGACCGACCGTGTACAGGCAGGCGCACATCGGAAACCTACGGTCGTACCTCATGTCGGACTGGTTGCGGAGGCTGCTGGAGGCGCAGGGGTATTCGGTGGTGCACGTGAAGAACATCACGGACGTGGGTCACATGCGCCAGGAGATGTTGGAGCAGGGTGAGGACAAGGTGATCGCCGCCGCGCTCGCCGAAGGGAAGACGCCGGCCCAGATCGCGCAGTTCTACACGCGCGTGTTCCTGGAGGACGAGCGCAAATTGAACATCCTTCCGGCCCACACATTCCCGCGAGCCTCCCAGAACATCCGGGAGATGGTGGCGATGACCGGCCGGCTCGTCGATGCCGGATACGCCTACGAGACAGCGGGGAACGTGTATTTCGACGTGACGCGCTTCCCGGAGTACGGGAAGCTGTCCCGCCAGCGGACGGAGGGCCTGGAATCAGGCGGCCGCGTGGAGGCGGATCCTTTGAAGCGCGACCAGCGGGACTTCACGCTCTGGAAAGCGGCGGAGGCAGGGCGCGCTCTGAAATGGCAGAGCCCCTGGGGCGAAGGGTTCCCCGGCTGGCACATCGAATGCTCGGCCATGGCGGCGAAGTACCTGGGGCCCGAGATCGATTTCCACACCGGCGGCGTGGACAACATCTTCCCGCACCACGAAGACGAAATCGCGCAGAGCGAGGCCGCGTTTGGCAAGCGCCATGTGCGCTGCTGGATGCACGGGCAGCACCTGCTGGTGGACGGCGTCAAGATGGCCAAGTCCACGGGCAACGTCTATACCGTTGATGACATAGAGGCTCGCGGCTTCGACCCCCTGGCTTTCAGGTATCTCTGCGCCACGGCACATTACCGTACGCGGCTGAACTTCACCTGGGCTTCCTTGCGGGCGGCTCAGATTGGCCTGATCCGCCTGCGGATCGCGCTCCAGGAAGGCGTCGGAAAGGTGACGAAGCGCGCTTCCGCAGAAGGAGAGAGGCTACGCTCGCTTTTCTGGGAGGCCCTGGCGTCTGACCTGAACCTGCCGAGGGCGCTGGGGATCGCCTGGATGGCGGCGCGCTCGGACCTCCCACAGGCTGTCAAAGGCGAGCTGCTGATGGACTTCGACCGCATAATGGGGCTGGAGTTGATGGACGCGCCACGCCCGTTCGAAGCTTCCGGAGAGCTGGAGCGCATACTCGACGAGCGGGCGGCGATGCGGGCCGTCGAGTCGTGGGAACGCGCGGACGGGATCCGGCAGCGAATCCTGGACGACGGGTTCGAGGTCCGCGACAAGCGGGTGGGCACCCACGTCTTCAAGCTGGCCCCGTGGGCCCGAGACAACGGCAGCATCTCCGCCAGCCAGGACGTGGCCTCGCGCCTCGGGGAACCCGGCGACCTGAAATACACGGTGAGCATCGTCGCCGGCCAGGGATGCGAGGAGCTGGAGCGCTGCCTGGAATCCGTCCGCGCCCACCTTGACGCGGGCGAAGGCGAGGTCATCGTCGTGGACAACGGCTTCCGGGACGCCTGCGTGGCGCATATCGATGAGATTGCGGGTGATGACGAGCGCGTGCGGGTCTTCCACGCCGATCACTTCCTTGGATCGGCAGCTGGAAGAAACGTGAGCCTGCGCCAGGCTCGGGGGCGAACCGTCATCTTCATCGACACGAGTGTCGCCGTCACAGGGGACGTCTTCGCGAGGCTGGCCGACATGCTGGCCGACTCGACGGTGGGCGTTGCCGGCCGGTGGGGCGTGACCACGAACGACCTGAGGACCTTCGAGGAGGCTCGCGGCACGGGCGACGTGCACGCTGTCGAGGGATACCTGATGGCTTTCAGGCGCGATGTGTTGCGCGAGGCCGGCTTCCTCGACGAGAAGTACCGCTTTTACAGGCACCTGGACCTGGACTTTAGCTTTGCTGTGCGGAGCCTCGGCTACCGCGCAGTGATTGATGCTGACCTGCCGGTCATCAAACACGACCACGTGGACTGGTCCGCGACCCCGGCGCAGGAGAGAGACCGCCTGAGCAAGCGGAACTTCTACCGGTTCCTGCAGAAATGGGGCGAAAGGACTGACCTCATCGGTGCGCGGAAATAGGTCGTCGTGCCGCCCAGCGCTCTGTTAGGCCCGGGGCCAGCCCTGGCAGCGCTAGCTGGTCTGCAGCTACGAGTCGCGGTGGAGGCGCTCGTCGATAACGGTGCCCACGCGGCGCTGCTGGCGGCGCAGGGCGGCGCGGACGGCGGCCATCCGGGTCTCAAAGCTCTGTTTGAAGGGGACCCATGGCGACCGGTGCTCGGGCACCTCCGCGGTCCAGCGGAGGGCGACGGCCGCCCAGGAGAGACCAGCCCCGAAGCTGGTGAGCACTATGTTATCGCCGGTCTTGATGAGGTTCCTGTCCAGCGCCTCGCACAGGGCAATGGGGATGGAGGCAGCGCTCGTATTCCCATAGCGGTCGACGTTGGCGAAGACCTTATCGGAGTCGAGGCCGATGCGCCGGGCCGTCGCCTCGATGATGCGCATATTGGCCTGGTGCGGGATGAAGAGGTCGATGTCCTCCGGCTTCAGCCCCGAGGCGTCGATGACCTTCTGCGCGGCTGCGGTCATCATCTGGGTGGCCCAGCGGAAGACCTGCGGGCCGTTCATCGTCAGGTACGAGCTGGCTGGTTTGCGCCCGTTGCCGTTAGTGCGAAAACGGGAACCGCCACCAGGTATCGTGAGCAGCCCCGCGCCTGACCCATCGGAGCCCATGTTGGAGGACATGATGCCCGGCTCGGTATCCGCTTTGAGGACGACAGCGCCTGCCCCGTCTCCGAACAGGATGCAGGTGTTGCGGTCCTTCCAGTTCAAGTATATCGACAGCTCATCGGCGCCGATGACCAGCACGTTGCGGGCGCGGCCGGATTCGATCTGCCCGGCAGCCATGTTGAGGGCGTAGACGAAGCCGGCGCAGGCGGCGTTCATGTCCAGCGCTCCGGCACCTTCCGCCCCGATTCTGTTCTGGACGATGGACGCGGTAGACGGCATGACGTGGTCCGGCGTGCACGTGGCGACCACGACCAGGTCGATCTCGCGGCCGTGCATTCCGGCCATGGCCAGCGCCTGCAGCCCCGCCTTTACAGCGAGGTCTGAGGTGGCCTCGTCAGACCCCACGAGAT
>DASSZB010000024.1:0-2756 GCA_035702935.1 Dehalococcoidia bacterium | reverse complement strand
CGTCTTCGAACACTTGATCCCGTGTTCCGCGCCCACAAGCGAGAAGTTGATGCAATGCGTCCCGCTCTGGCTTATGAACCCGACGTTGCCGGGATCCCCTGCAGGTTGGTCAGTGCTATGGCGTACACCGAGCCGGCGGTTGTAGATGCCCATGCAGTTAGGCCCGATCAGCAGCAAATCGCCGTCCCGTGCTATCTGCGTGATTTGCGCCTGGGCGGCGATCCCTTCCTCTGTTTCGGTCTCGGCGAAGCCGGACGTGAAGAGCCCGACGCCGCCCGCTTTCTTCGCCACGCAGTCCGCCACGATCCGCGGGGCCACCGGCCGCGGCACCGCGCACACCACGTAATCGATGTCATCCGGGATTTCGGCGAGGCTCTTGTAGTTCGGTATCCCCATCTCCTCGATGCCAGGGATCTCGTTGGGGTCCACCTGCACGGAATACACGTTGCCCTTGAAGGTGCTCATGCAGTTCAGCCACATGTAGCCCATCGCCTTTTTGTCGCCGACGACGGCCACTGTGCGGGGGTTGAGGGCGCGGTCCAGCCGCTTCTGGACGTCCGATATCACGAGATGACGATCCGCGCGTCGACGGCGATGACGCCGTCCGCGTACGCGAATACGGGGTTCAGGTCCAGTTCCTCGATCTCCGGGTGCGCTTCCACGAACTCCGAGAGCTTCAGGATCAGCCCCTCCAGCGCCGCAACATCTGCCGGCGGCTGCCCGCGGACGCCCTGGAGTACCGGGAAACCCTTGATCTCGCGCACCATCTGGCGGGCGTCCCGCGGTTCCAGTGGCACGATACGGAAGGCCACATCCTTCAGCACCTCGACGAAGATGCCACCCAGGCCAAACCTCAGCACGGGCCCGAACTGGGGGTCCTTGCTCATGCCGACGATCACCTCGGTGCCAGCCGGCGCCATCTTCTGTACCGCAACGCCTTCGATTATCGCCTTCGGATCGGCCTTTTTGGCGGCGGCCACGATCTCCGCGAACGCCGTCCGGACCTCCTCCGCCGAACCCAGCCCAACTTTCACGCCGCCGATGTCCGACTTGTGCGTGATTTCCGGCGACACGATCTTAAGGACTGCAGGAAATCCGCCCTTCACGGCCAGTTCCGCGGCCTCGGCTGGTGTCTTCGCCAGTTGCGCGGCGGCGACCGGAATGCCTGCTTCGGCGAGGATCTGCTTGGACTCGATCTCGGTAAGGACGGTGCGGCCCTGGCTGCGGGCGCTGTCGATGACTTCGGCGATGGGCATGGATGGGGCTCCTCTCGTGATTGGCCGCACCATTATTCGCTGACCATCACGTGAGCGTCAATGTTGTCGAAGGAGGTCTGTCCCTGCGCCGGCCCGGCGCGAGTGCCCGGCCTTAGCTACTGGCCGGTGTTGCCGGCTTCACGGCCCGCGTCATGGTCTTGCGTTCGCTGTAATTCGCGAAGGACTTGGTCGCCCCGCAATGCTTGCACACGCCCTTACTGACTTCCCCCGCCGGCGTCTCGATGCGCCAGTGGTGGGCACACTCGCCGGTAACCGCTGTCGCTGAGGCGTCTGCATTCAGTTCAACCATCGGGACGGCTCCTTCTGTTTTCGGCGATACGACAGGGCGGTATGTCTCCCGCGGGGCGTGAGCGTCTGCGCGTATTTTGGGAGACAAACGAGGCAGACTATACCAGTATACGCCGCCTCAGTGCTTAGGGGAATCCGCGGCGCGGGGATTTTGCCCCTATACTATGGCATCTTCCTGGTAGGCCCCGAACGTCTCCCGCATGACGTCGCACATCTCCTGCAGGGTGCAGTAGGCAGTCGCCGCGTCCAACAGGTACGGCATCACGTTCTTGTCCTCCCGGCAGGCCGCCTGGAGCGCACCCAGGCAGCGCGAGGCTTCCCGCCCGTCGCGGGTCCTCCTGAGGTCCTTAAGGCGCTTCACCTGGCGCTCTTCGCCCTGCGGATCCATCTCCAGGATGGGGATCTCTATGGGCTCGTCCATCACGTACTCGTTGACCCCCACGATGATGCGCTCCCGGTTGTCGATCTCCCGCTGATAGCGGAAGGAGGCGTCGGCGATCTCGCGTTGCAGGAAGCCGTTCTCTATGGCCGGGATGACGCCGCCCATGTCCTCGATCTTGTGGAAGTAGTCGTACGCCTCGTCCTCGGTTTCCCGGGTCAGCGCTTCGATGAAGTAGCTGCCGCCCAGGGGGTCGACCGTATTCGCCGCGCCAGACTCGTGGGCCAGGATCTGCTGCGTCCGCAGCGCCAGCCTCGCCGCCTTCTCGCTGGGCAGGGCCAGAGCCTCGTCCATGGAGTTCGTGTGGAGAGACTGCGTGCCGCCCAGCACCGCCGCCAGCGCCTGGACGGCAGTGCGCACGAGGTTCAATTCGGGCTGCTGAGCCGTCAGCGAGACTCCGGCCGTCTGGGTGTGGAACCGCAGCCAGCAGGAGCGCTCGTTCTTGGCGCCGAACGTATCTCGCATCTCGCGCGCCCATATCCTTCTGGCGGCGCGGAACTTGGCGATCTCTTCGAAGAAGTCGTTGTGGCAGTTGAAGAAGAAGGACAGGCGGGGCGCGAAGTCGTCGATGGCCATCCCGCGGGCGATCGCGGCATCGCAGTACGCGATCGCGTCGGCGAGCGTGAATGCGAGCTCCTGGGCTGCGGTCGCCCCCGCCTCGCGCATGTGGTAGCCGGAGATCGAAATGGTGTTCCACTTCGGCACCCGGTCGGCGCAGAAGGCGATGATGTCCGTCACCAGCTTGAGCGACG
>DASSZB010000383.1:0-2052 GCA_035702935.1 Dehalococcoidia bacterium | reverse complement strand
CTCCAAGCACCTGGGCATCGTATCCACGAAGGACTTCGCCAAGCGCCTGGAGTTCTCCTTCCCCGTGCCCGAGATCTTCGGCAATCCCACGTCGGACGGGAAGCTCGACTACCCCCAGGACGTTGACCACATCCCGGTGCCGTTCAACAACATCTGCGACAACATCGGCAGCTTCCACTTATGGTGCGATATGCACCTGAATTTGGCGACCATCATGTCCGAGCAGGTGATCCCGCTCGTGACCATCGTGGGCCTGGCGCTGCTTATCATCTACGTGACATTCCGGGTCGGGTGGCTGCGTACGAAGCGTGACCTGTTCATCGTCATGTTCACCGCCGTCATGGCTTCGTACCTGACGCTTTCCATGGTCGGGAGCTTCTTCCGTGGCCAGGGACAGGCGCTCATCTGGCCTACCGAGATCAAGGTGGACGAGGGGTAAGCATTGGAAGTAGAGAACACAGAAACACAACCACCTGCGGAAACCACACCCGCCGCGCCTGCCGCCCTGCCGGCGGCTGCAGCCGCGCCCGAGCTATCCATCGCAGTCGACACGCCCGTCGCCAGGCCGGTCCCAAAGCGACAGGTGCTGGGCCGCCGCCTGTTCCTGCTGGGTGGTTTCTGGACCGGGATGTCGGCGTTGCTGGTGGCCCTCGTGGGCTCGCCGCTCGATTTCATGTGGCCGCGAGGCGTCAAGGGTTTCGGTGGGCCAATCACAGTCACTCCAGACCGCATACCGGAGCCCGGCGGCGACCCCATTCGCATCGTCGAGGGCCGCTTTTGGCTCGTGAACCTGGAAGCGGGGAAGACCCCCAACGGCGAGGACACCCCCGGCGGCGTGCTCGCCCTCTGGCAGAAGTGCCCGCATCTCGGGTGCACCGTGCCCTGGCGGCCAGACTTCGAGTTCCAGGCCCGCAAGGGCTGGTTCCGCTGTCCATGTCACGGATCGACTTACACACGTGAGGGTGGCGTCATCGTCTTCGGCCCTGCCCCCAGGCCGCTGGATGTCTTTCCAATCGAAGTGCAGAACGGCGGCAGCCTGGTCGTCCAGACCGGGCGCCAGTACGAAGGCACAGGTAGTGCCGGCAATCCCAGCCGCGCCGTGCCGCTTGAACCCGGCGCCACTACACCACCGCCCGCATAACGAGAGATAGAGAAGAGAGCGCAGAAGAGCGAATGAACACCGCAAAGCAGGTCAACGTCATGGTTGGGCTGCTCATGGTGTTCGCCTTTGCCACCCTGCTCTACTTCCTCTGGGACGATGACCGCGCCTCGGAGGCCACTGACCGCCAGCTCTTCACGAACGCGGAGCGCGGCGGCGCCCTCTACTCCGTCAACTGCCGCGCCTGCCACGGCCTCAATGGCAAGGGCCCGCTGGAGTCCAGCGCCCTCCCCGGCGCGCCCCTTAACACCGAGGACCCGTACCGGCTGCAAGACGCCACCGTCGCTTCTCGCCAGCAGCGCTACCGGGACACGATTCGCTGCGGCCGCATCGGAACGGTGATGCCCTCGTGGCACCAGGACTATGGGGGGCCCCTCAACGACTTCCAGATCCAACAGCTCGTGACACTCATAACTGGCGTCGCCTGGGGCGAGACTTCTGGCTCTTCCCTGGCCTCCGAGGAAGGTTGGGCCCACGCCGTCGAGCAGGCCAACCACTCGGACGCCTTCGCTCCGGCCAAGCACCTCGTGGAAGCTGTTAGTCCGGAGGACGTCACCCTCGTCCTCAACAACGCCCGCGGCCTGCGGCCGGGCAGCCTCCTTCGCATTGACGACGAGCCCACCGACGAGGTCTACGAAGTTGTCACCATCGTCGACGCCCCCGCCGGTTCCGTCCTCGCGGAGAAGGTGAACAAGGACGCCACCGAGCTCACAGTCCAGGAAGCGGCGGTCTTCCACCCCGGCGACATTATCGTCGTCGGCAGGGAGACCATGCAGGTAGTCGCGGCGCCGGCTTCAACTGAGCTGGTGACGGACATCTCGCCAAGCGCCACAACGATTACCGTGCTCGACACGCAGAGCCTGCTGCCCGGGGACATCATCAAGATCGACGGT
>DASSZB010000377.1:0-4311 GCA_035702935.1 Dehalococcoidia bacterium | reverse complement strand
CGGGGACTGATCTGGTTCGTGCCGCACGCGGGCGCTCGTGACGCCGTGCTCGTGGCGCTGGTGGTGGGCATCATCTGGCTTCACACTGACGCGCTGGCCGGATACGTCATTCCGAGGTTCTACACATGATCGACACGTTGTACGGGCACCGCCTTTGGGTATTCGCGGGCCTGGTTGTGTCCTTGACCGGTGCGGTAATGCTCGCCTGGGTGCTGAACCTTCTTACCGGCCCAACGTACGCTGGGGTGTCGACGGTGCGCGAGGTGATCAACCGCAATGGGCAAGTGATGGCGCCGGAGATCGCGGGTGACGTGCGGATCTCCCAAACGTTCGTGGCTTCTGAAGATGATTTGGAAGAGGTGGGCATCTTGCTCGACACGTTTGACCGCGTGAACACCGAGCCGATAGATTTTACGCTCAGCGATGGGAACGGACAGGTGCAGCGCGCTGTGCAGGCCGATCCCGTCACAATCCACAACTTCGCATACCACCCATTCGTTTTCGATCCCATCCCGGACTCGCGCGGCAAGACGTACACGGCGACGATCTCGTCCGCCGGTGCGGAACCCGGAAACGCGTTCGCGACCTGGTTGGGGAACTGCGACTGTTACCCCGAAGGGATCGTATCAATCAACGGCAACGAGCGACCGGACCAGGAGCTGGTGATGCGCGTCGATTACCACCACCAGGGGGTGGTGGTTTGGAGGGAACTGATAAACCGGATGTCGCAATACAAGCCAGAGATCGTGAAGGGGGCCGGGCTTGTGCTGTTAGGCGTGTTGAGCACCACGCTTGCGCTGGCGACGCTGGGAGCCGTCGTAACGTCGCCGGGCGCGTCCGAAGGCGAGCGGATGCGCCCGTTATGGATTGCCGTTTCGGTGATTGTGGCGATGGTTGTTGTTTTGCTGACAGGCGCCTACGAAGAGATAGGCAGCGGCGGTTAGGGGGCGGCGTTGCGGGCCTTCCCACGGGCGCGGGCCTCGAGAGAGATGGACTTGACGATGCGCGCCGGAAGGCGCTCCTCTCGGGCGGCGAGGTACCCGGCGAAGCGCCGCAGGAAGTTCATGGCGAACGCGCAGGCCAGCCACTTGGCCTTTGTTGGACGCGAATAAGTCCGGGACCGGATGTAACGGCCATCCACAATCCCGCCTTTGACGGCCCCGGCCACCACGCGAAGTATGCTTCCCTGCTGCCGGTAGCCAATGGACATCCGCAGACCGCGGTATTCATCGAACTGGCGCCGAAAATAGCGCAACGGCGGGTAGCTGTGGGAGTGATAAACGACCGACCGGGGCTCGTAGACCTTCCAATAGCCAGCCTCGAGGATGTCACGGCCGAATGCCTGGTCCTCTGCGTAGTCCAGGGGCCGGTAGGGGATCTGCTCCCACACTGACTTGCGGAGACAAGAGCTGACGTCCGAATAGAAGGCGATGATCCATTCGTTAGCCTCGTACTTTGCGCGCCCCTCCGGCTTGGGGGCAATGCTGCGGACGGTAGGTCGGTCCTCAGGGCCCATCATCCCGAAGGATTCCTCCGTAGCGCGGCGGGTTATGGGATCGCAGCCGGGCCGGACGACGTGCCGCCCATAAACAGCCGCAACCTTCTCATCGATGGCGAAGGCATCCACGAGGTACTTGAGCCAGTGGCCATCGGCGGGTGTGGCGCTCTGGGTGATATAGGCAACGAAACGGCCGCGGGCCATGCTCGCTCCAAGATTCCTCGTCAATCCATGGCTGAACTCGCTGTTGGGGATCTGGTGAAGCCGCACCGGATACTCGGCGAGAATCGCGAGGGTATTATCGGTTGAGTCTGAGTCGATCACGATCACTTCGTACGAAAAGTCCGTGTCCTGGGCAAAGAGCGCATCCAGCACCTCGCGCAGGTAGCGGTCTCCGTTGAAGGTGAGGAGGACTACGGAGACAAGGGGGTCTTCCACGGTCATTGGGCGTGGGCGCGTTCGATCAAGCGCCAGAGGACGGCGGCGATCTTGTCAGTCTGAGCCTCCCACTTGTATCCGGCGACCGCGTCGACCAGTTCCTTGCGAAACGGCTTCCTGACCGCTTCTTCCAGCGCCGCAGCGATGTGGTAAGGAGAGGGGACGGCCAGGATCGCGGAATCCGGCGGAAGGATCTTCTCGTTGTTGTCGCCGATGGTACTGACCACGGGGCAACCGGTGGCCATGATCTCCAGCGGCAAGAGCGAGCAGTTGGTGAGGGAGATGACCAGCGCAGCGGCCGACTGGTTATACAGGTCGTTCAGGCGCTCCTCGCTCACATAGCCAACGTCATCCACGGGGAAAGAGAAGGTGCCAGCAGGGACGTCGCCTCCGGCCATGACGATCTGGTACCCCGGGTTACGCTCGTGGAAGACCTCCAGGGCCCTAACCCCGAGTTCGAAGCCGCGTCGTGGTGTCGCTGGCCGCGCGTAGAAGAAGAGCTTGCGGCGGGGGCCCATCTCCTTCGGAAAGTACGCCCTGGTGTCGACCGAGAGGTCAAAGTAGTCGCACTCCATGCCATAGTCGGCGGCAAGCTTTTCGCTGAGCCAGCGTCCGGCAGTAATGCCGTGGAAGCCCATCCGGTAGGTGTTCTCTGTCAAGGCGCTCTCGGTACCCACGGGCGCAAAATACGGCTCGAAGTCCTGGACGAAATAACACTTCAGGAGGGTCTCGTTGAACTTCGCCAAGGGGTAAGCCGTGTGCCAGGAGGTAGCGAAGGTGATATCCGCCGGTTCCATGCTTTCGAAGTCAAGCGACACGTCCTTGATAGAGACGCCGAAGTACCGGCGGATAATGGCGCGCAGTTCGTCTCTGGACCCTCGCGGAGGCCGCGCAACGGGCATTTCGTGGACCCGCGAGTGGAACCCGTGTGCTTCGAGCAACTCGACGAAGCGGAAGATAGTCCGCAGCCCGCCACCCTCGCCTACGGTGGGAATGATCCAGTTGACAACAGGCTCTTCGCCCGTGGGCCGCCTGGCGGGCCGGCGTGGCTCCTGGTCAGAGGGGTGCCAGTCCACGGCGAGGGCGTAGCGGATGGGATCAATGGCTTTGCCCGTGCGGCCGGTGAAGTGGTCGATGGATCTAGTGACCATGCCGACTGAGCCGTAGCGTTGGCGGGCCTTGCCTGCCCGCCTCAGGAGAGACTTCGCTCGGCGAGGCACGCGCACTGCCAGCTTGAGGGCCTTTCGGGCGGCGCGATAGGGAAGGCCACGCCAGGAGTTGTGCGGGAGCGGCTGGCGGGCGAAGCCGCAGTTTCCCTCAAGGAGGCGATACCCGAAGGAGCCCTGGATAGCCTGGAGCTCGTTTCCGGCATCGTTGAGGTCGCGCCGGCGCTGCGCGAGGAGGTCCTCGCATTCGGGGAGTTGGAGTCTAGCCAGGTCGTCGGAGCGCTCCATGTTCTCGACTGTGGCCTTTTCGGCCTGGAGAGCCTCGGCCAATCGGTCAATCTCCCGGACGTACTCGTGGGATTCGTTTTCGTCGTTGTGAGTCGCCTGGTGTTGGGTCACAGGGGCATCCCGGAAGTGGCTTCTGTATGCGCTGCCAGCGCGCCCGCTCCCTGGAGCCAAAGTGGTGCTGCTGGGACCGGTGGCGTATAGGGCACGTCGCCGATGATTATACCCGGCACCGCACCTCACGGCGACGCGATCTCTTGAAGCGGCATGCCCGGCCGGGCGCGGTGTCACGGCGGCCGGGGTAAGATTACGGGCACATGAACGAAGTTCCTGTCGTCTTCACCATTGTCCTGAACTGGAACGGGCTCGCGGACACTCGAGAGTGTCTCCAAAGCCTCCGCAAGGTCGACTACCCGGCGAACCGGGTGATTGTAGCCGACAACGGCTCGGAGGCGGACGAGGCGGGGGTTTTGGAGGAGGAATTCGGCGGGTTCATCGAGGTCAGTCGCAACCCGGTGAACCTGGGTTTTGCGGGCGGGATGAACGCTGGGATCGGGCGGGCGCTGGAGGCCGGCGCGGAGTACGTATTGCTGCTGAATAACGACGTGACCGTGGAGCCGGGGTTCCTGGCGGCGATGTTGGCAGCTGCCGGCCGGCATCCCGACCTGGCGGCGGCCTGCCCGAAGGCTTTTTTTCGCGACCCGCCGAACGTAATCTACTCCACGGGCGGCAGCGTGAACCTGTGGACGGGGACGGCACAACAGATAGGGCGCGGCGAAACCGACCGAGGCCAGTTCGAGCGTGAGAGCGTGCGTGATTACGCGGACGGCCTGTGTATGCTAATCCCGGCGGCCGCTATCGAGAAGGTGGGGTTGCTCGACGAGGAGTACTTCACGTACTGGGAGGAGACGGACTGGTGCTTCC
>DASSZB010000247.1:0-2555 GCA_035702935.1 Dehalococcoidia bacterium | reverse complement strand
CTGGGCGCGGGGGAGGCCGAAGTTGGACTCGTAGAGGGCGTTGACGCGGGCTATTTCGCCGTCGGTGAGCGATGGCGTATCCGGCGCCTCGGCGAACTCTTTGAGCTGCTCGGCGTCGTAGATGTTGGGGAGGACGGATGTGACGCACGGCCAGGAATCGAGGATGTACTGGATGGCGGCCTGGCCGATCGTGCGGCCGGCGCCCTCGTGCAGGAAGCGGAGCTGCTCGATCTTCTTGAGACCGTTCTCCAGCCATTCCTTCGGGCGGTGGCTGCGGTGGTCATTCTTGTCGAACGTGGTATCGGCCGTGTACTTCCCTTCCAGCATGCCGGAGGAGTGGGGGACGCGCACGAGGCAGCCGACGCCCTTTTGCTCGGCGGTCTGCATGAAACCGCGGCCGGGGTCCTGTTCCAGGAGGTTGTAGATGTGGTGCAGGACGTCGATGTGGCGCTCGCGGAGCGCGGCCGTGCCTTCCACCTTCCAGCCGATGGCAGGCCCCAGGGCGATGCCATAGTGGCGTACCTTGCCCTCCCGTTTGAAGGAATCGAGGAGGTCGAACAGCTCGTCGCTCTCGATGGCCCAGAGGCGCGGGTTGTGCAGGAGGTAGATGTCGATGTAGTCGGTCCCGAGGCGCTTCAGGCTCTGCTCGAGGGCGAAGCGCACATGGCGGGGGGAGAAGTCCTGGGGAAGCTCGCGCTGGCCCTCGTGGCGCTCCGGGTTGTTGTAGATGTCGTAGCCGAACTTGGTGGCGATGACGATCTTGTCGCGGACGCCACCGAGCGCGTCCGCGAGGAGGGTTTCGCCCTTGCCGTTGCCGTAGGTGTCGGCGGTGTCGTAGAAGGTGACGCCCAGGTCATAGGCTTTGCGCAGGAGATCTGCGGCGTAGGCGTCGTCGTCGATACCCCACCAGGTGGTGCTGACGGTCCAGACGCCGAATCCGACGGCCGATAGCTTAAGGTCTGTATTGGGCAGATTTCGGTACTTCATCCGCTTTCCTCTGTCCAGTGGTCCCAGGCAGGCCTGCCCAGACGGGGCCGTAGGCAAGGTCTGCAGCTACGAGTGTCTGCGTGTACGCCGAGGAATATTATCTTCGGCAGGTATGCGCGGGTGCAAGAGAGAATTGAGTAGGTGTTGGGTGTTGGGTGTCAGGGACAAGGGTACGGGTCAGGGGTCGATCAGGAGGACAGCGGCGACGATGACGGCGTAGGCGACGATGGCGCGGCGGAGCCACTGGGGGCCGAGGCGGCGGGCGAGGCCGACGCCGAGGTAGCCGCCGGCCAGGGCGCCGCCCGCCATGATGACGGCGGGGAGCCATCGCACGGGGCCGAAAGCGGCGAAGTAGACGACGGCAGCCGCATTGATGAGCAGCGAGAGCATGCCTTTGAGGGCGTTGGACTGCTGAATGTCATCGGGCAGCAGGACGGCGAGGACGGCGATGGTCATGATGCCGAGGCCGGCGCCGAAATAGGCGCCGTAAATTGCCAGGGCGAACATGGCGGTGTGGAGGGCCAGCGGGACATGGTCATCCGCCTGGGAGGCGAGACGGTGGGCCTGGGCGAAAGCCGCGAGGCGGTCCTGGAAGACGAGGAGCGCGGCGGCGAACAAGATCAGGAAGGGGACAATGTCTCGAAAGGTGTCGCCGGGGGTCGCCAGGAGGATGGCTGAACCGGCGAGAGCGCCGAGGATGCTGGGGGTTACGAGGAGCAGCACGCGGCGGCGCTGCCGCTTGAGTTCCGGCCGGTAGGCGAGGGAGCCACCGAGATAGCCGGGCCAGAGGGCGACGGTGTTGGTGACGTTGGCAGGCTTCGCCGGGTAGCCCACGGCCAGCAGGGCCGGGAAGGAGACAAGCGAGCCACCGCCGGCGACGGCGTTGATGGCGCCGGCGGCGAACGCCGCTACGAGGACGAGGATGCCTTCGAGAAAGGTCATAGGAAGGGGAACTGGCAACTGGAAACTGGAAACTCGTTACTTAGAGCACTCGAGTTTCGAGTTTCGAGTTTCGAGCTGGGCGCAGGCGTTGGCGCCGGCCGGCGGCTAGACGACATAGCCGAGGCCGGAGGAGAGGAACCAGCCGCCGAGAGCGACGAGAAAGAGGCCGCAGGCGCCGAGGATGGCGCGATAGGCGGTACGGGACATCAGGCGGCGGCCGCGGGCCAGCAGGAAGGCGATGAGCGAGAGCCAGCCGAGATCGGTGATGAAGTGGGCGGTATAGAAGGTGCCGACGCCGACGGCGCCCTGGTCCAGGGCCTCGACGATGTACGCGGTGCCAATGGTGGCCCACCAGGCGACCCAAAAGGGGTTGGTTACGCTGAGCGCGATCCCGGAGAAGGCGAGACCGGCGGCGACGCGGGCGGGGATGGTGCGAAAGGCGCCAGAGGGCGGGTCAGAAACGCTCCCACCACCCCCCAAGGACGGAGCAAGCCCCGCCCCTACGGTCTTGGCTTCCGAGGAAAGGGCGAGCGTTGGTCCGACGGGGACGCCCTGCGCTTCAAGCTGGAGTTCCTGCTTGGGCGCCGTGATCACGGTGAACAGGCCGAGGTAGACGAGATAAAGAC
>DASSZB010000076.1:0-2130 GCA_035702935.1 Dehalococcoidia bacterium | reverse complement strand
GACCGGACGAGTTTTTCGTAGAAGAGGTCGTGCGTGATTTCGTGGCCCTCTCTGTAGACCTCATCTCCGAAGATGACACTCAGCGGGACGACGGATATGCCCAGCTCGTGGGCGAGGGCAGCAGGTATGTCGGAGGTACTGTCGGTAACAATACGAACGGTCACGGGGCCTCCTTCTGGGCAAGTATATCAGCCGGAGGCGCTGCGATGGACAAGGGGCAAACGGCAATCAAGAAAACGCGCCGGCCGTGTGACCCGCACCTCTACTCGACCGAAATCACGTAGTCGTAGTGCGGCTGGCCGCCGTTGACGACCTCGACGTCGTACCCGGTGAGCCTTTCCCGGAGGTTCTCTCCCAGCGCGTTCGCCTGTGCCTCGGAGGTACCCGCGCCGTAGTAAAGCGTAACCAGGCTGGCTCCGGTGTCCGCGAACCCCTCGAGTGCTCTCAAGGCGGCCATTTCCGGGGACCCAGCTGAAAGCTTCAATTCGTCGTCGACGATGGCGATGCAGTCCCCTGTCTCCACCTTCACGCCCCCGATCTTCGTCGTCCTCACCGCCCGCGTAACTTCCACCGTGCGCACGAGTTGGCGCCCTTCTTCCATCGCCAGGGCGTTCTCCTCCAGCCCTTCTTCCGGGCTCATCGCCAGCAGTGCGGCTATCCCCTGGGGCATGGACCGGGTGGGCACGACTACCATATGTTTCTTCGTCAGGCCAACAGCCTGCTGCGCGGCCATGATGATGTTCTTGTCATTCGGGAGCACCACCACATCGTCGGACGGGCAGCCCTCGACGGCGTCCAGGATGTCCTTCGTGCTCGGGTTCATCGTCGGGCCGCCAGAGACGACTCGCGTACAGCCGACGCTCTCAAACACCTCCGCCATCCCTTCACCTGCCACAACGGCGACCGTGCAGACTGCGCCCGGCCCACCAGGCCTGCCCTGCCTCTCTTCGTGCATCTCCACGAACTGCTCAGCCTGACGGCGGATGTTGTCTACCTTCACCTGAACCAGGCTACCGACAGACGTTCCGTGCGAAAGGGCGGCGCCCGGGTCATCCGTGTGGACGTGGACGCGGACCAGTCTGTCGTCCCCGACCACGAGAACCGAGTCGCCGAGAGTCAGGATGTGCTCGCGAATGGAATCAGGGTCCAATCCCGCCCCGCTCACCAGCACCTCCGTGCAATATCCGTAAAGCGACTCTTCTGCCGCATGCCGTTGCTCTGTCATCTGGAGCCAGTCTTCACCGACTGCGCCGGTCCCCTCGGCATCAGCGTCTTCCAGCGATTCACCCTTGAGGCTGCGCAGCATCCCTTCCAGGAGGTAAGAAAGACCGAGACCGCCGGCGTCCACGACTCCGGCCTCGGCGAGGACGGGCAGCAGTGTGGGAGTCCGGGCAACGCTTTCATGAGCCGTCTCCACGGCAAACTCGAGCACGGGTAGCAGATCCGGGGTGCTTCCGTTCAGCCGCTGCCGCGCGTCTTCGGCTACCTCTCGGACCACGGTCAGGATCGTGCCTTCTGCCGGCTTGGTCACTGCTCTGTATGCCGCGGCCGCGCCTTCCTCCAGCCCGGAGACGAACCCGGCGGCGTCCATCTCCTGCTTCCCCTGGCCTGCCTGCGCCATTCCCCGGATGATCTGCGAGAGAATCACCCCGGAGTTGCCTCGGGCCCCCATGAGCGCGCCGTGTGACATGGCGGCCAGCACCCCGCCCGCGGTCTCGTCCGCGCATTGCTCGGCTTCCTGCATGGTTGAGCGCATGGTGAGCACCATGTTCGTCCCTGTGTCGCCATCAGGGACCGGGTAGACGTTGACCGCGTTCACGCTTTCTTTGTGCCGGTCGAGCCAGGTCGTAGCGGCCACAAACAGGTCACGCAGTTCGGGCCCGGAGAGGGCCGTGACGGTGGATTCGGTCACGCGCCGGCTTCCCTAGGGCGCGCGGCGAAGCTGCGGTTCGCCTTGCCCCGAATGAGAGCGGATGATACCATACTCGCGGCGCATTCTATCAGCGCCCTCTATCACGCGTAAAGGGAATTCCTGTGGCGAAGTGTGACATTTGCAGTAAGACTACGTCCTACGGACGCAACATCAGGCACAAGCACTCCGGGCGGTGGGAGCGCAAGGCCCCCCGCACC
>DASSZB010000015.1:0-9521 GCA_035702935.1 Dehalococcoidia bacterium | reverse complement strand
GATGCGAACGCCGTCGGCCGTGCGTACATACTGGATCGATGGCTGCATTCCTGGCCTCAAACAACCGTTATGCGTCAACGATACTCTTCCCACTGGGGCTGTCAAACGTGCGCTCTCGGGCCCTGCTGCCTTCGTGGTCACGCGGATACTCCGTCCCTTCCAATGCTGACTTTAGAACCCGGGGGCAAGGCAGACATCGGAAGAAATACCCATTTCCGAGGACTGCTTTCGGGGCTGGGCGAGTCAATCCGGGGAGTAATTGATTCGAAGCGTTGAGGGCGAAAGGCGTTTCGCTCCTACGGTTATCGGGGATCGAAGAGGTCGAACTAGGCCGGGAGCAGGCCGCTGAAGCGCTTGTCAGAGCGGTAGGGGCCGACGACGGCCAGGTACAGCTTCTCCGGGTCGATGATGTCGCGCGCGACCCGCTGCATGTCTTCCAGCGTGACGGCATCCATCTCGGCCACGGCCTGGTCCACGCTGCGGACCGTGCCCAGCAGCAGCTCCTGGGCGCCGATCCAGCCGCCGACGTTGCGCGTGTCTTCCATGCGCAGGAGCAGCCGCCCCTTGGAAAGCTCCCGGGCCTTCGTTAGCTCCGCCTCAGTGACACCGGCTTCGCTCAGGCGTTGCAGCTCT
Organism: Dehalococcoidia bacterium; assembly: GCA_035702935.1. Lineage (GTDB taxonomy): Bacteria > Chloroflexota > Dehalococcoidia > SM23-28-2 > RBG-16-64-32 > DASSZB01. The sequence goes on along the minus strand of DASSZB010000015.1, from coordinate 8,888 downwards.
TCGACGATCACGCTTACGGCCTCCTGCGCCTTCTTTGGGTCCACACCTGTGTAGACGTTGAAGGTGCCCGTGTCCAGGAAATGCGCCACGTATGTGTGTACGTCGTAGACCAGCCCGCGCTTCTCCCGCAACTCCATGAACAGGCGCGAGGACATCCCCTCGCCCAGGATCACCGAGAGGAACGAGAGCGCATGGCGGTCCGGGTGATCCAGCGGTATGGCCGGCACGGCCAGGCTGACGTGCGCCTGCTCTGTAGTCTTGTACTTGACGGCGCGGCGCACGCCGTTCGGCGCCGCCGCCGGCGCCCAGCGCGCCGGCAGGCCGGCTTTCCAGTCGCCCATCCCGTCCGTCACCGCTTTCACTATCTCGTCGTGCGTAATGTTTCCCGCTATGGAGAAGACGACGTTATTAGGCACGTATTGCGCGCCCAGGTAGTTGATCACCATATCCCGGTTGATGCCGGACACGGACTCCGGCGTCCCGGCGACGTCGCGCCCCAGGGGGTTTTCCGGGAAGAGGAGCGAGTCCAGCAGCAGGTCCACGAGCTGCGGCGGGGAGTCGGCGACCATCGCCAGCTCCTCCAGGATCACGGAGCGCTCCTTCTCCATCTCGCCCGGATCGAGGAGCGGCTTCCGCACGAGTTCCATAAGGACGTCGAGCGCGATCTGGAGGTGCGGACGCGCCACCTTGATGTAGTACACGGTGTACTCGCGGTCGGTGCCCCCGTTCAGCAGGCCGCCGACCCCGTCGACGGTCTCCGCTACCTCCTTGGCCGTCGGCCACCGCTCCGTGCCCTTGAACAGAAGGTGTTCCAGGAAGTGCGAGACACCAGCCTCCTCGTCGCGCTCGTACCGCGAGCCGGTGCCCACGTACAGGGACAGCGAGACGGAATGGGTGTGCGGCATGGCAGCCGTGAGGATGCGCAGGCCGTTCGGGAGCGTGGTGCGCTGGTAGAAGGAGTTATCGGTCATGAATAGTCGCAAGGCCAGTGTACGAGAGTGCGGTGTTAACGGGGAATGCCCGGACGCTAATCGGGTCTTGAAAACTCCCGGATGACCGCCCAGGCGGCCGCAACCGATACGACGATGGTCACCGGGACGATGACTTCCAGGCCGGGTCCTTCCATCGACACAGCCCACAAAAGGAAGATACCCGCCATCACAGCGTTAACAGTCACGAGAACATAGGCGAAGTACCGCAAGGGTGGCAAACTGCTCTTCATAACAAGTTAGACCGGCCTCAGTCCGCCCATGTTACGTCACCGCAGAGGTCATCGGGGTGCGGCCTAAGAGTGAACCCGGCGTACTCCCGCTTGGACTGGGCGATCGTGGTGTCGGCGCCGTGGCCGGGAAGCACCATCACGTCGTCTGGCAAGGCCATCAGAAGCTTCTCCTCGATGGAGACGAGCGACTGCTTGAAGCCCTCCGGGCTGTCCGTGCGGCCCGGCCCGCCCGGGAACAGCACATCCCCGGCGATCAGCCAGCGCCCCGCCAGGAAGCATGTGCTGCCCGGCGTGTGGCCGGGTGTGTGGATCGCTTTGACAAAAAGGGGCCCCAGCTTTATCTCGTCGCCATCGTTGAGACGGATGTCGATCCTGGCCGCGGGCATGATCACTTCGGCGGGGTGGCACATCACGGGCGCACCCAGGGCGGACTTGACCGTGTCGTACTCGGCCCAGTGGTCAGGGTGAGTATGAGTGAGGGCGATGCCCTTGACGCGGAAAGTCTTCGCCACCTCGATCACGTCCGCGCTTCCCGCGGGCATGTCGATGACAAGCGCCTCCTGGGATTCGTGGTCCGAGATGATGTAGGCGTTGTTCTCGTAGGGCCCCAGCGGGCCCAACTTGTACAGCCTGAGGTCCCCCTCGCCGTGTATCTCCATGGGTCACCTCCGCAAGCTAAGGTCTCGCTTCAGGGCCCCGGCCGCCCCTTTGGAGCGCATGATAACATAGGCTCCACCGTGATATCCGAATCCATCCTGGAGGGTGACAAGGTGCGTTTGCGCCCCGTCGAAGAGGGCGATCTGCCGCAGTTCGTCCACTGGCTGGCGGACAAAGAGGTGACCCGCTGGCTCGCCAATATCGGCCAGCCCCCGACGCTCGAGGACGAGTACGAGTGGTGGCATGACAAACGCTCCGACCCCGACAGCGTCCTCTGGGCGATCGAGACGGACGATGGCCGGCTGATGGGCACGACTGAGCTCCGTCTCACCATCCGCGCCGAGCGCGCTGAACTGGGCATCGGCATTCACGACAAGACCCAGTGGGGCAAAGGACTGGGCACAGAAGTGGTACGTCTCGTGGTGGACTACGCATTTGAAGAGCTGAACCTCAACCGCGTGGAATTGACGACCGATGAAGAAAACGCCCGCGCCATCCGTTGCTACGAAAAGGCCGGCTTTGTGCGTGAGGGTCTGCTCCGCCAGCACCGTCTGGTAGACGGCCGATTCGGAAACACGCTGGTCATGGGTGTCCTCCGTGACGAATGGCAACCGCTTGAGAGGCGGCTAGACGATTGAGCATCACGATCCCGGCCCTCCTCGGCGAGAAGGTCCGCCTTCGTCCCGTCGCTGAGGCCGATGTGCCGCGCCTCGTGCGCTGGTTTAACACGCCCGATATCCGCCACTGGCTGCATGCTTCCGAACGTCCTGACGCCACGCTGGAAACTGTGACGGACCGGTTCCTGCGGAACTGGGACAACACAGCCGGCGTCCTATGGATTATCGAGACACTGGAAGGAACACCCATCGGCAACCTCCGGCTGCTGGACATGGATCCGCACCACCGGCGCTGCGAGCTGGCGATTTCCATCGGCGAAGTCGCGTACCTCGGGCGCGGCTACGGGACGGACGCCATCCAGCAGTCCCTCCGGTTTGCCTTTAACGAGCTCGGACTGCGGCGCGTCGATCTCTTCACTGATGCCGATAACGAGCGGGGGATCCGGTGCTACGAGAAGTGCGGCTTTGTCAGGGAGGGCTTGCTTCGCGAGCGGCGGCTCCGCTATGGCAAGCCGATTGATATGCTAGTCATGGGCGTCCTCGTTGAGGATTGGCAGGCCCGGACAAGAGACTAAAGGAGCGCGAAGCATGCCTCTATACATGGACGTACACAAGAAAGTCGAAGGGGCGACGGTCGAAGACGTGGCCAACGCGCACCTCAGTGACCTGAGGGTGCAAAGCGACTACGGCGTCCGCTACATCAGGTACTGGTTCAACCAGGACGCCGGCAAGGTCTTTTGCCTGGTGGAGGCGCCCAACGCTGAGGCAGCTGTAACAGTACACGAGCGGGCGCATGGCCTCGTTCCCGACGAGATCATTGAGGTGCAGGACAACCTGGTCGAAGCGTTCATGGGCACAGCGTCGGAAAGCCTGGAAGCGAGCCCCCTGCCTTCGGGTAACGGTGATGGTCCCGGGCTGGACCCGGGATTCCGCACAATCCTCTTCACGGACATGGAAGGCTCAACTGCTCTGACTCAGCAACTCGGCGACGAGCAGGCGATGGCCCTGCTCCACGTCCACAACGACATCATTCGCGGCGCCCTTCACGCCCGCGGGGGCAGCGAGGTGAAGCACACGGGCGACGGGATCATGGCCTCGTTCATCTCCCCGAAGCGGGCCGTGGAGTGCGCGATCGACGTGCAGAAGCAGTTTGCGGTCCACAACGAGAACGAGGATCACATTCCCATACGCGTTCGCATCGGACTCAGCGCCGGCGAGCCCGTCGAGGAGAACCGCGACCTCTTCGGCGCCTGCGTTCAGATGGCGGCACGGGCCTGTTCATTCGCCCAACCGGGCCAGATCATCGCTCCGACGATCATCCGCGACCTTTGCCTGGGTAAGGGGTTCGAATTTCAGGATGTGGGCAAAGTCCCTTTGCGCGGCTTCGACCGTGACATTCGCCTTTTCGAAATTCGCTGGCGCCGATGACGGAGCCCGTCGAAGTAGCTCCCGGTATCTTCTCCATACCCGCTCAGCCGGCGTTCTACACGGGTCCCCAGGCGCCCAACGTATTCCTCATCCACGAGGGCGGCGAGGGGGCCCTTGTGGACAGCGGCTTCGGTGACGAGAAGTCGGTCCAGGTTCGGCTCGCCTTCCTGGGCGAGCACCCGGAGATCAAGGTGCGCTACATTTTGCTGACCCACCACCACTTCGACCATTCCAGCGGCGCTCAACAGCTCCGCGAGGCCACCGGGGCGCAGGTGGTGCTCCACGCCGGCGAGGAGAAGTTCTTGCTCGACTCGAAGAGCGAGGCGCCCCAGGACCTGGAAGCTGGACCCGATGAGAACAAGCAGGTGGCCGAGGCCATCCAGCGCTTCCGCGACCAGGCGGCGGAAGGCGTCCCCGATGTCCGGGTTTCAGGCGGTGAGACGCTCAAAGTCGGCGGTCTCGATATCGAGGTAGTGCACACGCCCGGCCACACGCTGGGTTCGGTCTGCTTCTACATGCCGAGCGAGCGGGCACTCTTCACCGGCGATACAGCCCTGGGACTCGGCACCGTTGCCATCTCGCCGCCACCCCATGGCGACATGGCCCTCTACCTTGATTCGCTGGCCCGCCTGAAGGGTTACGATTGTGCGCTGATGCTTCCCGGCCACGGCCAGACCGTTCACGATGTCCCCAGCAAGCTCCAGGAACTGATTGACCACCGGCACGAGCGGGAGGCCCAAATCCTTAAGCTGATGGCGGACGGCAAGCGCACCCCGAAGGCGATGCTCAGCGCCATCTACATGGAGCTGGACAAGCGCATCGTCCCCATGGCGCTACGCCAGATCGAGGCCCACCTCTACAAGCTGGAGGCTGAGGGCCGCGTCGCCCGCGCCGGCGACGAGTGGGAGCTTAAGGGCTAGCCGGCGCTTAGACGTCTCGCTCGGCCCGCCCGAGCGCGGCCTGCGCGGCGGCTAGCCGCGCCGTAGGGATGCGCATCGGCGAGCAGCTGACGTAGGTCAGACCTGTGCGGTGGCAGAACTCGATGCTTTGCGGATCGCCTCCGTGCTCGCCGCAGATCCCCAGCTCCACGTCGGGGTTGGTTTCCCGTCCTTCAATCGAGGCCATGCGGATAAGTCGCCCTACGCCCTTCTCGTCGATCGTCCGGAACGGCGTGCCGGGCAGAATCCCGTGGTCCACGTAGTAGCCCAGGAACTTCTCCTCCGCGTCGTCCCGGCTAAACCCAAACGTCATCTGCGTGAGGTCGTTCGACCCAAACGAGAAGAAGCTCACCTCCGGGGCGATATCGCCGGCCGTGAGCGCAGCCCGTGGCAATTCGATCATGGTGCCGAACGGTATCGGCCGGCCGCCGTCCTTTTCGGACTCCCCGGCCACGGTCAGGAGGCGCTCCTTGAGCCACTTCAGTTCCGCGGCGTCCATTACCAGTGGGATCATTATCTCGGGGTGCGGGTTCAGGCCTTCCTTCCGCAGGTTCAGCGCCGCCTTGACGATGGCCCGCACCTGCATCTCATACACGTCCGGGTACGTCACCCCTAGACGGCAACCGCGGTGGCCCATCATCGGGTTCTGCTCGTGCAACCTCCGCGCCACCGACAGAAGGAGCTCCTTCTCCTCGAGCGTCTTCCCGTCACCACCGGTCGCCCGCAGGGTCGCCACTTCCTCGATCAGCGTCTCCAGCGGCGGCAGGAACTCGTGCAGCGGCGGGTCCAGCAGCCGGATCACTACCGGCTTGCCGTCCATCGCCCGCAGTATCCCCTCGAAGTCCGCCGTTTGGTACTCTTCAAGGTGCGACAGCGCCCTAAGGTAGCGCTGCGCCTCCTCCAGGCGGCCCTCCGCTTCACGCAGTTGGCGCTCGGCCGCCGCCCTGGCGTCGTTGTTCGCGCCCTCCACCGCCGAGCGCGCCTCCGCCACTTCCTTCTGGGCAGCGTAGAACTCGTCGGCGTACATCAGCATGTCCTGCACCCAGGGGAAGCGCTTTCCTTCTCCGGAAGGGCCTTTCTCGCTGTCGAAGAACATGTGCTCCGTCCTGCAGAGGCCGATCCCCTCCGCGCCGAAACCAATCGCCACCTCTGCGTCGTGCGGCGTATCCGCGTTGGCCCGTACGCCCAGCCGCCGTGTCTCGTCCGCCCACGTCAGCAGATCCAGCAGCGAAGTGTTGGAGCTGACGTCGGGGTCCACCGTGTCGATGTGACCGGAGAAGACCTCGCCGGTGAAGCCGTCGATGCTGATTTGCTCGCCGGCGCTCACGGACGCGCCGTTCGCCGTGACGGTCCCGTGCTCGGCGTCCACGCGCAGGTCGGAGGCGCCGACGACCGCCGGCTTGCCGAGGCCGCGCGTCACCACCGCGGCGTGACTGGTGATCCCGCCGCGGCTCGTGAGCACGGCGGCCGACCGCAGGATCCCTGGCATGTCGTCTGGGCTGGTCTCGGGGCGCACCAGGATGACCGGGCCGGACTCGGCGGCAGCCGCCACGGCGCCGGACTCGAACACTGCCTGACCGGTGGCCGCTCCCGGCGAGGCGTTCAGGCCGCTACCGAGGCGGCGGCCTTCGTCGATCGCCCGCTTCTTGCTGGCCTCGTCGAAGCGCGGCAAGAGCAGCTGTGAGAGGTCGTTCGCAGGCACACGAAGAAGGGCCTCATCTTTGGTGATGAGGCCCTCGCGCACCATGTCCACAGCCATGCGTACGGCGGCGGCGGCGTTGCGCTTGGCCGAGCGCGTCTGCAGCATGTAAAGCTTCCCGTGTTCCACCGTGAACTCGATGTCCTGGGCGTCGCGGTAGTGCTGTTCCAGCTTGCGGCACATCCCAGCGAGCTCCTCGTACATCCTGGGCATCTCGTCCGCCAGCGCCGCGATGGGCTTGGGCGTGCGGGCGCCGGAGACCACGTCCTCTCCCTGGGCGTTCGCCAGGTATTCGCCGTACAGCGCCGCGTCGCCGGTGCTGGGGTTGCGCGTGAAGCAAACGCCAGTACCCGAGTCCCAGCCGCTGTTGCCGAAGACCATGGCCATCACGTTCGCCGCGGTGTAGAGATCGTGCGGGATGCCATGGTAGTCGCGGTAGGCGACGGCGCGCTCGCTGTTCCAGCTCTGGAACACCGCCTGCACCGCCATGCGGAGCTGGTCCCAGGGGTCGGACGGGAAGGGGACCTGGGCTCGCTCATGCGCGATGCCCTTGAAGCCCTTGACGACCTCCTCCAGCGCCTCCGCGGTCAGGTCCGCGTCGGTGGCGGCGCCGGTGCGCTCTTTGACATCGTGCAGGAGTTTCTCGAACGGCTCCGAGTCCACGCGCAGCGCCACCTTGGAGAAGAGCTGGATGAACCGCCGGTAGGAGTCGAGGGCGAAGCGGCGGTCATTGGTGACGCGGGCGAAAGCCTCGGTGGTCTCGTCGTTGAGGCCCAGGTTGAGGATAGTGTCCATCATCCCGGGCATCGACATCTTGGCGCCTGAGCGCACGGACACCAGCAGCGGGTTCGCCGCGTCGCCGAAGCCCTTGCCGATGGCCGCCTCCACCTCGCGCAGGTGATCGCGCACGTCGTCCCAGAGGCCGTCCGGGACTCGCCCGTCGTTCTCGTAGTAGGCCTTGCAGGTCGCTGTAGTGATCACGAAACCCGGAGGGACCGGCAGCCCGAGCGACGCCATCTCGCAGAGGTTGGCGCCCTTGCCGCCCAGGAGGTCTCGCATCTGGGCGTTGCCCTCGTGGAAGCGGTAGATGAACTTCTGGCCCGCCTTCGGATCCGTAGCGACCATGCGACAACCTCCTGCCAGTGCGCCGATGTCTCCCGTACAGCCCCTTGCGGGCCGTCTGACCGGTCGGGGGTGCCCTGAGGCTTGGGCGTTCCCCACGTTGGCCTATGGCAATGTACATTGTACCGCTCTTCGGGGCAACAGATTATGGGCGATTTGCGATTGGCGATAGGCAATTGGGGGACGGACAGGGGGATTGCGAACTGCCTATGGCGGCTTGATTTCTGGACAACCCTCGGGCTTCGCCACCGGCAGCCCGGCCACGGCCCGCAGTATATTCAGCGCATCGACAGCGTTCGCCACGCCCGAGCAATCGACGTCCCCCATGATGCCCGTAGCTGGCGGCTCGCGCGGTTGCCCGATCTCGAGGCATGGCTCGCTCTGTGCCACGGAAAGCCCGGCGACGTACCGCAGCACCTTCAGAGCGTCGACGGCGGTCACTCCGTTCGTCGGGCCGGAGCAGTCCACGTTACCGCTGCCCGGGCCGTCGCATGCGTCGCCCGCGAGGTCGCCGTCAGTGTCCGCTGTCTGGCCTTCCGCGTTGGGAATGGCCGGGCAGTTGTCGGTGGTGTCCGGTATCCCGTCAGTGTCGGCGTCTCCGTATTCGTACGCGCCCATGTCGCAGGTGTCCAGCAGGGGCCTGGGCGCCCCTCGCTGGTCCACCATCAAGCAGTAGGTGTTGCTTCCGGTGTTGATTGCCTCGCTCGGGGGAACGCACGCATCGCCCGTGCAGCCCCCCGGCAGCAGCGCATGCGTCGGTGTGGGACCTCCATTGTCAGCCAGCGGTCCTAGCATGGCCTGCGCGAAGCTGCGGTCGCCCTCGCCGGTCAGCCCGCACGTCCCGTCCGTGTCCAGGTTGTGGTCGCCGCCAGGGCTGCCTGCGCAGTTAGCCCCAGTGTTCTGGCCGACGATGGAATTGAGCATTATCGCCTGGCCAAAGGCTCCAATCGCGAAGAGTCCTGTTCCTTCATTTCGAGCGACGGTGGCATTTATCATTGTGAGGTCGCCGTCTGCAGCGACGCCGCCGGTGCCGTCAGGCCAGAGGCTCGAATTGCTGCTGATGGTGCTGTTCGCGACGAGCGTTAGGCTTTCCGGGTTCAGCACTAGCCCGCCACCGGTCGACCCCGTGATCCCGCTGATCGTGCTTCGATTCACAACCAGCGCTCCCTCATTGATCATCCCGCCGCCAAGGATGCTGCTGATGT
>DASSZB010000406.1:0-2230 GCA_035702935.1 Dehalococcoidia bacterium | reverse complement strand
GGCATCGGCGCTGAGATCGCGCGACTCTTCGCGGCTGAAGGCGGCCGCGTGGTCTGCGCTGCCCGCACGCTGCACGAGGGAGAGCACCAGTTCGAGGGCTCGCTCGATAGCACGGTGCAGGCCATCCGCTCCGCCGGGGGCGAGGCCACGGCCGTCGCGGCCAACATCTCGGAGCCCGACGACTGCGAGAGGCTGGTGCGCGAGGCGCGCGCAGCCTATGGCCCGATCGACGTGCTGGTGAACAACGCCGCGCGTACGTACTTCATTCCGGTCAAGGACTACCCGGTCAACAAATGGATGCGGTCCTGGGCCGTGAACTTCCACGCCCCGTTCATCCTGAGCAAGCTTGTCCTCGAGGACATGATCCCCCGCAAGAGCGGCCACATCGTCAACATCTCCTCGGGCGCGGCCATCGGCCCGGGCCGTGGGCCGTGGGGTCCAGAGGCTGGAATGCTGGCCGGCGGCACTTGCTACGGCGCGGAGAAGGCCGCCCTCGAGCGCTTCTCCCAGGGGCTTGCCTCGGAGGTCTACCAGTACGGCATCGCCGTCTCCTGCTTCTCGCCGTCGCTGGTCGTGCCCACGCCCGGTACCGTGCATCATCACCTGGTGCGCGGCATGGACGACCCGAACGGGGAACCACCGAAATACATGGCGCAGGCCGCCCTCATCCTGGCCACGGAGCCGGCCGACAAGATCACCGGCTGGGTGTCCTACAGCCAGGTCATCCTCAAGCAGTACAGCGTCATCCCGGACGGCCGAGGCATCGGTTTCGACCGCGAAGGCACCGGCTACAGCCAATTCTCGGGCCCCGGCCCGTCTATCCTGTAGGGCACTGCGGGCCAAGCATAAAGGGAAAGATTCGAGTTGACCATCGCCAAACGGACCACCGGTAACTTCTTCGAAGACTTCAAGGTGGGCAGCAAGATCCTGCACGCTGTCCCCCGCACCGTCTCTGAGGGCGATATGTCACTCTACATCGCGCTCTACGGCGACCGCCGGCCCCTGCACTGCGCCCGCGAGTTCGCGCAGTCGCTCGGCTTTCAGCGGGAGACGGTGCACGACATGCTGGTCTTCCACATGGTCTTCGGACGCGCGGTCCCGGACGTCTCGCTGAACTCGCCGGCCAACCTGGGCTACGCGGACGTCCGCTTCCTCCAGACCGTCTACCCGGGCGACACCCTCCGCGCCGAGACCGAAGTCATCGGCAAGCGGGAGACGTCGCGGCCGGACGTAGGCATTGTCTGGGTGCACACCAAGGGTTATAACCAGCGCGACGAGGTCGTCCTCCAGTTCTACCGCTGGGCCATGGTCAACAAGCGGGACGCGGGTGTGGCGACGGGGGACGACGACGCGCCCGAACTGCCGACGCGCGTGGCGACCGAGAACCTGCACGTCCCGCCAGAGCTAAAGCTGGACCAGTTCGACACCGTGGCCACCGGCGGGCGCTTCTTCTGGGAGGACTACGAGCCCGGCGAGCGCATCAACCACCCCCAGGGGATCACCATTGAGGACGCCGAGCACCAGATGGCGACTAAGCTTTACCAGAACAACGCCCGCGTCCACTTCAACGAGCAACTCCAGAAGAAGTCGCGCCTGGGCACCCGCATCGTCTACGGCGGCCACGTCATCTCCACCTGCCACGGCATCAGCCACGACGGCCTGGAGAACGTCATCCGCATTCTCGGCTTCAACGCGGGCGCCCACGCCAACCCCACGGTCGCCGGCGACACCCTCTTCGCCTGGACCGATGTCCTGGAACGCATCGACCTCGGCCGGCCTGACGCCGGCGCGCTGCGGCTGCGCCTCGTCGGCGTCAAGAACCTGGACCCCGGCGAGGAGCAGATCGAACTGAAGGTGAAGGACCCCGAATCAGGTCGCGAGGCGCACCATCCGAACGTGGTCCTGGACCTGGACTACACCGTGCTTATTCCGAGACGGAGATAAGAGTGCTGAAGGGCGAAACGATCACGCTCCGGCCAGTGCGCCTGGCGGACCTCGACACTCTTCGAGAGCTTGACCTGGACCTGGACAGCCGGGGTGACTACTGGCCGCTCGGTATTATGTCCGAGCCCGCGTACCGGCAGGAGTTTGAGCACACCGGCTTCTGGGGCGACAACTTCGGCCGTCTCTTAATGGAAGACCGAAACGGGCAGATTGTCGGCGAGATCATGTTCTTCAAGACGGTGCAGTACATGGACGAGCTCGAGATAGGTTACAGGCTATTCGGCAG
>DASSZB010000323.1:0-4760 GCA_035702935.1 Dehalococcoidia bacterium | reverse complement strand
GAAGCCGCACTGGACGCCTCCCTTTTCGACGAAGGCCGCTTGCACCGGGTGTAGCGTACCGTTGGCCGAGAGCCCCTCGATCGTCGTCACCCTTCGCCCGTCCGCCTGCACGGCCAGCATGAGGCAGGACGTGATGAGCCGGCCGTCCACCAGCATCGAGCAGGCGCCGCAATCGCCGGTACCGCAACCCTCCTTGGCTCCCGTCAGACGAAGCTGTTCCCGGACCGTCTCCAGGAGCGTCCAGCTGGGCTCGACGGCCACTTCGCGCGCCTGCCCGTTGACCTTCAGCGTGATGAGTTGCTTTGGCATTGAGTTTCCTATCCAGGCGTCCAGATTCGCTAGCGGCGGCTTCCACCGAGAATGCTACCCAATATCCCCCGCACGATCTGGCGGCCGATCTGGCTCCCCATCGCGCGAACGGTGCTCTTGGCCATCGCCTCCGGCAATCCTTCCCGGCGTCGCGGCGCGGCCCGGGCGGCGGCTTTCGCGGCCTTCGCGGCTTCTGCCTCTTCGGCCGCTCGATCGGCCGCCGCAGCAGCTTCTTCGGCTCTCACCTTGAGCATTTCGTAGGCAGACTCGCGGTCGACGGCGTTCTCGTAGTGGCCCTGGAGGAGAGACGACCGGACCGTCTCCGCGCGCTCCTCTGGCGTGGCGGGGCCGATTCGGCTGTGCGGGGGGACCACGAGCGCGCGCTCCACGATCCCCGGCGCGCCCTTTTCATCGAGGAAGGAGATCAGCGCCTCACCCACGCCCAGCTCCGTGATGGCATCCTTCACGCTGAGCCTGGGGTTGATGCGGAACGTCTCGGCGGACTTGGCGATGGCTTTCTCGTCTCGGGGCGTAAACGCTCGCAGGGCATGCTGAACGCGGTTTCCCAGTTGGCCCAGCACCTTGTCCGGCACATCTATGGGGTTCTGCGTGATGAAATAGACGCCCACCCCCTTGGACCGGATCAGGCGCACGACCTGCTCAATCTTGTCCTCCAACTCCTGGGGCATGTCCTCAAACAGCAGGTGCGCCTCGTCGAAGAAGAACACCAATTTCGGAGTCTCCGGGTCGCCCACTTCCGGCAGCTGCTCGAAGAGTTCGGACAGCAGCCAGGCCAGGAACGTGGCGTAGACCTTAGGAGACTGCATCAGTTTGTCAGCGGCCAGGATGTTCACGACTCCGCGGCCGTCCGCTCCCGTCTGGATCAGGTCGAGCAAATTGAGAGCGGGCTCGCCGAAGAGGCGCTCGGCCCCTTGTTCTTCCAGGGTCAGCAGCGACCGCTGGATCGCGCCCACGCTGGCCGTGGAGATATTTCCGTACTCGGTGGTAAACTCCTGCGCGTTGTCACCGACGTACTGTGCGAGGCTCCGCAGATCCTTCAGGTCCAGCAACAGCATCCCGTTGTCATCGGCCACGCGGAAGATGATGGTGAGGACGCCCGTCTGGGTTTCGTTGAGGTTCAGCAACCTCCCAAGGAGCAGCGGCCCCATCTCGGATACGGTGGCACGCACGGGGTGCCCCTTCTCCCCAAAGACGTCCCAGAACTCGACCGGACAGCCGGCATACGGGAACTCGCCGAGGCCAAGCTGCTGGGCGCGCTCAGCCACCTTCGGGTTGTTACCCCCGGGACGGCTGATACCGGAGAGGTCGCCCTTAACGTCGGCGGCGAACACGGGCACGCCGATTTCGCTCAGGCGCTCGGCGAGCACCTGCAGCGTGACCGTCTTCCCCGTGCCGGTGGCGCCGGCGATGAGCCCGTGCCTGTTCGCCATGTGGGGGAGCAGGAAGAGTTCTTTCTCGCCCTTGCCTACGAGGATGGGATCGGCCATTTACCTGGTTCCGGGCCTCAGTGGGTGACGATACGCGGTAGCGACTTGGCCTGGCTAATCCAGTCCTCCAGTTCGGCGACCGTGGGGACGCGCCTTACCAGCTTCTTGGCGTCGTTAGTGTCCGCCAGCTTCTGCACCAGGTTGGCGGCGTTGCGCTGGGCCAACTCGGGGACGCTGTCGACGCCGGCAGCTTCCAGCAGGTCGGCGTATTCACCGGCGACGCCCTTGATCCGGAAGAGGTCGACGTGGTTGACCCATTCCAGGATGAGTTTCTCGCTGATGCCGCTCTTCTCGGCCAAATCGCTTCTCCCCTTGGGGTTTGCGCCCATGCTGAGAAGTGCATCCGTCGTACCTGCGCCGGCCGCCTTTAGCTTCTCTCCGTAGGCGGGTCCGATCCCCTCTACGTCCTCTATGTTTGCCATCTTCGCGTGCTCCTTTCCGAATGTGGGGCGAGATTATCCCGCCCGCAGCACCGACTCCCGTACGATACGCTCTACCATTACCCGGACCAGGTGCGCCCGAAACTCCGCGGAGCCCCGGAGGTCACTGATGGGTCTGCATTCGCCGGCGGCTATCTCGGCCACCCGGGCGAATGCCTCGTCACTCGCGCTTTGTCCTGAAAGCGACGCCTCTGCTTTGGGAGCCCGTATCGGCTTCGGCGCCACCGCCCCGAGCGCGATGCGCGCGCTCTCGATGTGATCCGACCCGTCAAGCGTCACGACGGCCCCTACGCCCACTACCGCAATATCCATTTGCTTGCGCGGCGTGTGCCGGCGGTACGCGCTGCCCGTCCGCGGTGGCGGCGCTGGCACGAGAATCTCCGTCAGCACTTCGCCCGCACCGAGCGCCGTTTGTCCGGGCCCGGCGAAGAGGTCTGCCAGGTTAATCGATCGCTTGCCTGCGGGACCGGCGATGGTCGCCCGCGCTTCGAACGCCAGCAGTGCTGGCGCGGTATCCGCGGAGGGGGCGGCGTTACAGAGGTTGCCGCCGAGGGTGGCCATGTTCATCGTTTGCCAGGAGCCGACGACAGCCGCGCCATCGGCGATTGCCGCGTAGCGCTCGCGGACCACGGGCGACTCCGCGATCTCGGCCATGGTCACGGCGGCGCCGATACGCAGCCCGGAAGATTCAGTGAACGCGATGCCCTGCAGCTCCGGCATCCGGTTGAGGCTGACCAGGCACTGCGGGTAGGGGAAGCGGGTGGCGTTCTCCTTCATCTGGACGACAATGTCCGTCCCGCCGGCGAGGGGACGGGCACGCTCGCCGCGCTCCGCGAGGAGGCGTATGGCCTCGTCCAGTGATTCAGGGGCGAAATACTCGAAATTGCGCATCACTTTCCTTGCCGTCCCGCGGATCCGCCCGCAGACACGTCCCACATTCTATCCCTTAGCCTGCAGCGCGACAATAATCGGCATAAACGGGTGGATGCGCCGGATGTATAATCACGCCGTCGGAGGTGTTCCCGTGCTTTACTTCGTCAAGGCCGCGCTGAACGAGCAACCCCCTATGCCCCGCGAGCAGTTCCTGGGGATGATGGCCTCCACGTGGCAGGTCATCAAGCAGCTTGAGAGCAGCGGAAAGGTGATCGCCGGTGGCGCGTTCATCGGCCAGCGCGCCGGTTGTGTCATCCTCGATGTCGAATCGAACGAGGAGCTGGCGGACCTGCTGAACCGCCTGCCGCTTTCAGCGTACCTGGACTGGGAAGTGGTACCGTTGATCAGCGCCGAACGCGCGCTGGACTCGGCCAAGTGGGCGCTTCAGCAACTGTCGCTCGCGCAGAGCCGCTAGCGGCACCTCTTCCCGCCAAAGCAGATCGCAAACTGGCGCACAACCGCGGTTCCGATACAATGTGTCTCACTGCGCCCTGCGGGGCGTGGAATCCACGGGTGAAGGACAGGCCCAGTGCCCACAGAGCGCGACTATTATTCCATCCTGCAGGTCAACCCCGCTGCCAGCCAGGAGGCGATCGATGCCGCATACGCGCGCCTCTCCCGGCTGTACGACCCCGAGGTCAGCCGCAAGCGCAAGGCCACCGAGCGCAAGCAAGAGCTAGACGAAGCTTACGAGGTCCTGAGCGACCGCAAGCGCCGGTCTGAGTACGACCGCCTGCGCGCCCGGGGCTGGCGTCCGGGCCAGCCGGAGCGTGAGCCGGGGGCTACGTCTGGCATCCTGGCATGGCTCGGCAACCCGTACGTGTTTTCGGGATTGGTCGGCTCCGGCGTCTTGATCATCCTTGTGGCCATCATCCTGATCTCCGTGCTCGGAGGTGGCGGCGGCGATGACCTCGTGGCTAATCCTTCGGCCACGGCCACCTCCTCGGCGGCGACGCCAACGCTTCCGGCGCAGTCTCCGACCACCGCTCCTGAGGCGCCGCCGGAAGTAGTCGGCGAGACGGTCACCACATCCACCGGCCTCCAGTACATCGATATTCTGGAGGGTACGGGCGAATCTCCGCTGACCGGCGACAGGGTGATCGTCAACTACACGGGCTGGCTCCAGGACGGGGGCACCAAGTTCGACAGTTCGCTGGAGGGGACGCAGCCGTTCAGTTTCTTCATCGGCACCGGCGGAGTGATTAAGGGGTGGGACGAGGGCGTCGCCACGATGAAAGTTGGTGGCAAGCGGCGTCTCATCATCCCCCCTGAGTTGGGGTACGGCGCGTCGGGTTCGGGCAGTATCCCGCCCAACGCCACGCTGATATTCGACATCGATCTCATCGACATCTTCCCGGCGGCCACACCGGCGCCAACTCCAGCTGTGACGGCCTCGCCAACTTCGAGTCCTTCCCCGTAGGCACGTGATGGAACGAGACGAGCGCGGAGCCGATGAAGAGGTCGAGCAAGGACCCGCCTGGCGCGAGCCTGAACCCGAGCCAGTAGCATCGTCATGGAGCGCCGAGCCGGAATCTCCTCAAGAGGGCGATGAGGCCGGAGAATCGCAGCC
>DASSZB010000262.1:0-4566 GCA_035702935.1 Dehalococcoidia bacterium | reverse complement strand
AGTAAGACTACGTCCTACGGACGCAATATCAGGCACAAGCACTCCGGGCGCTGGGAGCGCAAGGCCCCGCGCACCAACCGCACGTTCAAGGCCAACGTGCAGAACAAGACCTTCGTCATCGAGGGCCTGCCCATCCGCTTGAAGATCTGTACCCGCTGTCTGCGCACGACTACGAAGAACGTAGCCTAGGCCCGCATCAGCCACCCAGCGCTGCCGCCCGCAGCCGCGCGATGTTCTCCGCGATTGTGCCCTCGTCGTTGAAGACGGCCGAGGCCGCCACGAGGACGTTCGCCCCGGCCGCCGCGCAGGTGTGCGCATTCCCCGCCTTGACCCCACCGTCCACCTCTATCTCGGCGCGATAGCCCGCCCCGTCGATCAACTCGCGCACCCGGCTGACCTTGCCGATGGCGCTGGGGATGAAGGGCTGCCCTGACCAGCCGGGGTTCACCGCCATCACCATCACCTGGTCCACGAGCGGCAAAACCTCTTCGATGGCGCTAATTGGGGTACCCGGGTTCAGGCACACGCCCGCCCGTTTGCCGCGCGCATGGATCTCCTGCACGATCCTGTGCAGATGCGTCGCCGCCTCGACATGCACGTTGATGATGTCCCCGCCGGCTTCCATGAAGTTCACGACGTGCTTCTCCGGCTCCACAATCATCAGGTGAATGTCGAGCACGAGACCGGTGCTCCGGCGGATAGCCTCAACTATCGGTGTCCCGATGGTGATCGGCGGGACGAAACGCCCGTCCATGATATCGACGTGGAGATAGCTGGCCCCCGCCGTCTCGCACTCGCGGATCTGCTCGGCCAGCCGCGTGAAGTCGGCGGCTACGATGGACGGCGCTATTTTGACCCCTGTCATCGCCCGGCGAGCCTCTTGCGCGCTTCTTTTAGAGCCCGCCGCACCCGCCTGGACGCCGTCCCCCCGGGCACGTCTCGCGACTCGATGGACCACCGCACATCGATCCCGAGAATATCCTTGTCGAACAGCGGCGAGAACCTGCGATACTCCTCCAGCGCCAGTTCTGACAGCGATTTGCCAGCGCCCTGCGCATGTGCCACAAGCGAAGCGACAGCCTTGTGGGCATCGCGGAACGGCACGCCCTTGCGCACGAGGTAGTCCGCCAGGTCAGTGGCCAAAGCGTATCCGCCGCCGGCGGCCTCCTCCATCCGCTCGGTGTCGAACTCAAGCTCGGGGATCATCGCGCTGAAGACCCCGACGGTCGAGATCAGGGTGTCGGCTGAGTGGAAGAGTCCTTCCTTGTCCTCCTGCAGATCGCGGTTGTAAGAGAGGGGCAGCCCCTTGAGTGTCGTCAGTATGGCCATGAGGTTCCCGTACACGCGGCCCGTCCTGCCGCGCGCCAGTTCTGCAATGTCTGGATTCCGCTTCTGTGGCATGATCGAAGAGCCCGTGGCAAAGCTCGCCGGCAGGCGCAGGAATCCGAACTCCGGGCCCGACCAGAGCACGATCTCCTCGGCGAAGCGCGACAGGTGCATCATCGTTAGCGCCGCCGCGTGATGGAAGTCGACCACGAAGTCGCGGTCGGAGACAGCGTCGATACTGTTCGCGCTGACGCGCTCGAACCCCAGCTCGCTGGCCACGAATGCCCTATCTATGGGATATGGAACGCCAGCCAGCGCACCCGACCCCAGGGGTAAGACATCAGCGAGTTCGTGGCACAACGCAAAACGGGTCGCGTCCCGGTCGAACATCTCGACATACGCCAGCAGGTGATGCGCCAGGAGGACCGGCTGAGCCCGCTGGAGATGCGTGTAGCCTGGCATCACGGCGTCCGCATACTTCTCGGCGAGGTCACAGAACCGCTCCTGCAGAGCAGCGAGCCCGGCCGTGAGCATTCCGGCGTAGTCCTTCACGAACATTCGCAGGTCGGTAGCCACCTGGTCGTTCCGTGATCGCGCCGTGTGCAGCCTGGCGCCCGCGTCGCCGATCTTTACACGCAGCGCGGCCTCGATGTTCAGGTGGATGTCCTCGAGATCCTCGCGGAGTTCGAAGGTATCGGCATCCAGCTCGCTTTCGATCGCTTCCAACCCGTTGACGATGGCAGTGGCTTCATCCTCGGCGATAATGCCCTGCTTCCCGAGCATCCTCGTGTGAGCGATGGATCCGCGAATGTCGTACGGGTACAGCCGCCAGTCGTACGAGACCGAGGCGCTGTAATCCAAAGCCCGGGGGTCGAGCGCGGCCGCTGTCGGGCTTTCCGGGCGTTTCTTGCGTGCCATTGCGGCAATTATACCCGCGCCCCGCGTTACAGCCGCCCTATTTAGCTGTTGAGTTGCTGGGCTGGAAGATGGAGAGGTCCAGCATTTCGCCGATCTCATCGATCACATAGTCCGGCGATACGGCGCCGGCTTCGGGTTCGTCGGTCGCCGGCTCCAATTGCTCGCCCGTCGGAGGACGTCTCCAGATCGTGATCATTCCCAAGGTCTTGGCCCCTTCCACGTCGGCGCGCAAACTGTCTCCAACCATGACGCAGTCTTCGGCAGCCGCACCCATCTGCTCCAGGGCGTACTGGAACAGCCGCGGATGCGGCTTCATATAGCCGACGTCGCAAGAAACGGCGACGTGCTCAAACAGCTCGGTTAGCCCCAGTTCCGCCATCTCTTCCTGGAAGCGCGGACCGCTGTACCCGCGGTTCGTGATGGAAGCCAACCGGTACCCACGGTCGCGGAGAGCCCTCAGCGTCTCATGCACGTCTTGAAACAGTTCGCGGCCAAGGAATAGGCCGCCCAGGTTCCACGACTCCCATAAGTCCGCACCCTGCTCAGCCGTCAACTCCATTCCGTGCTTACCCGCGATCCGCCGGCACAGCTCCGGGTAACCAGGATCAACGCAATCACCGTGGAAGGCGCGGCTAGTCTCTTCCTCCACCGCGAACCGGATGTCGCGACCCAACATACGCCGGTCTCCTTCGCGCATGTCGTACCCCCACGAAGTGACGAGGGCGCCGACGCGCTTCATAGTCTCGCCGCGGACGATCTCGGGCGGCGGCATCTTCGGGAAATGCCACAGTGTATCCCCCAGGTCAAAGTAGACTACGTCGACGCCCATGCCGTCCTTAATCTAACGATGCCGCAGCTAGGGCGCCAGCACATCGGAGACGGACCCGATTTGATATCCCCCAGCCCGCACGCCATCGATGATCGCCTGCAGCGCCGGGCCGTCCTGCGAGGCAGAACCCACGTGAAACACGTAGATTCCCCCGGGTTCGGCCATTTCGAGGCATCGTTGCGTTATGTCGACAGCCGGGATTCCCAGCCAGCCACGAGAGTCCACCGTCCACATCACGTTGTACGCGTAGCCGCGAGCGCCGACGTCCACGTTCACAGAGTCGTCTAAGTCACCGTACGGCGGCCGAAAGTACGGCTTCGTCGTGGCCCCGGTAATCTGCTTAACGATCGCTTCGGTTCGGTCCAGTTCGCCCCAGCGCTCGGCCTGGGTAAGGGGTGGCTTCCCCGTCGACTGGCCCGTGAACGACGCGTGATCATACGAGTGGTTGATCAGCTCATGCCCCTCGTTCACGATCCGGCTCAGTAAGTCATGGTTTTGCTCTGCCCACCTTCCAGTCATGCCGAAGCTCGCCTTTATGTCGTTCGCGGCGAGCGTGTCCAGGATCTGGGAGGTGAATCCCGCATCAGAGCCGGCGTCAAAGCTGAACGCGACTTCGCTCCGCCCAGTGTTTCCCTTCCGGATGACCTGCGCCACACCCGAGAATGGTGTGGGGGTGACAGGTGTGGGTGTGAGCATCGCCGATGGGCTCGGCGATGCTGTCGGCTCGGGGGAGGGCGAGGGTGACGCCGCCCGGGAGCCGGTTGCTGTTGGTGAACAGGAAGCTGACGGTGAAGCCGATGGTGGTGGGGTGCACGAAGCCGTTGGAGTGCCTGGCCCGTCATCATCGCCACCGCAAGCAGAGAAGAAGAGAGTCGCGCACGCGACGAGAATCAGGACTTGTTTCGACACCGGATATCCCCTAATGAGACAACGCTGGCAAAGCGTGACGGAAACGGGCCTAGAAATCTAGGCGTTCCCGGGCGCCTGGGAACTCAATCCTCGCCCAGCGTCTGCACCTTTGACTGCACGCGCGACGGCAGGCCCCATATGTTGATGAATCCCACAGCCGCAGTCCGGTCAAACTGATCTTCCTTGTCGTACGTCGCCAGCGAGAAGTCGTAAAGGCTGAAAGGCGATTTTCGGCCTACGACTGTCGCACTCCCCTTGTGCAGCTTCACGCGCACGGTTCCGGTGACGTGCCGCTGCGTCGACGCGATGTAGGCTTCCAGGTCTTCGTGGTGAGTCGAGAACCAGAGACCGTTGTAAACCAGCTCCGCGTACTCCTGCGCGATGCGGGCCTTGAGCCGCCGCTGGTCCTTCGAGAGCGTGAGCTGCTCGAGGCCCTCGTGGGCGGCCAGGAGCGTGGTCGCGGCCGGCGCCTCGTAGATTTCGCGGGATTTGATGCCCACCAGCCGGTCCTCCACCATGTCCACTCGGCCAATGCCATGCTCACCAGCAATGTTGTTTACCTCCTTGACCAGCGCTACGGCGCC
>DASSZB010000047.1:0-2659 GCA_035702935.1 Dehalococcoidia bacterium | reverse complement strand
GCAAGTAGCCAGGAGCAAGCAGCCAGTGGCGCCTGGCAAGTGGCAAGGGACCGGAGGTGGCATACTGGCAGCATGGGTGATGAGACGGCGCGGAGCTGGGACGAGCGGTACCGGCAGCGGGAAGGCGAGGAGTCCGGGCAGCCGCCGGTGTGGGCCAAGCAGGTGCCGTCGGAGTTCCTGGTGGAGCACGCCGGGTTGCTGCCGAAGGGCGGGCGGGCGTTGGACGTGGCGATGGGGACGGGGCGCAACACCGTCTACCTGGCCTCGCTGGGGTTCGAGGTGACCGGGGTGGACATATCGCCGGTGGCGTGCGAGCGGGCGCTGGAAGCGGCGGGCGCGGCGGGCGTGCGGATTGAGGCAGTGTGCGCGGACATGGAGTCGTGGGACGTTCCGGAGGCGGCCTTCGACGTGGTGATCAACTTCAACTACCTGCACCGCGACCTGTGTCCCCGGCTGGCGGCGGCGCTGCGGCCGGGCGGCGTGCTGGTGTTCCAGACGTTCACGACGCCGCAACGCGAGTTCGGGTGGGGGCCATCGAAGGACGAGTTCCTGCTGCGGCCGGGGGAGCTGCGGGAACTGTTCCCGGAGCTGGAGGCGCTGGTGTACGTGGATGGGGTGGAGGAGAGCGAGTGGGGGAGGAAGGCGGCGGCGGGGCTGGTGGCACGAAAGCCGTAGCAGCGCGTCGTGGCGCGCCCACCCCTCCAGGGCGCCTCACGAGGCGCAGCTACGCGTGCGCCGACTTCGTTTTTGCGTTGACCGCCTTTTGGGGCGGATGATACGCTGATATGGGCCGCGAGGCCTCTTCATGGTGGGCGTAGTGTAGCGGTTAACACGTCAGGTTGTGGCCCTGAAGATCGTGGGTTCAAATCCCATCGTCCACCCCATCTGAGACTGGAAGCGGCGTCCAAGGACGCCGCTTTTTTGGCGCTAGCTACACACTCCAGCGTACATCAGGTGTCCCGTCATGTCCGTGATGGCAATGGTTGAACCCGGACAGGCCCTTCGTTCCTCTGGGTGACAGTTTTCTTCGCTAGGCGATGAGCATCGCCCCGAGGCCGAGCAGGAAGAAGAGGCCGAAGACATCCGTGAACGTCGTCAGGAAGACGCCGGCAGCGATGGCCGGGTCCTGCTTGATGGCCCGCAAACCCAGGGGGATCAGGGTGCCCAGCAGGCCAGCCACCAGCATGTTCAGGAGCATCGCGGCGCCCACGACCAGGCCCCACTCCGGTTCGCTCTTCCAGATGAGCGCGACGACTCCGACGATTAGCCCGAAGAGCACGCCGCGGATGACGCCGAGCGTGACTTCCTTGTAAAGCACGCGCCGGGCGTCCCGCGTTTCTATCTCGCCGAGGGCCATGCTGCGGACGACGATGGTGATGGTCTGGATACCGGCATTGCCCCCCTGTCCCGCGATAATTGGCATAAACACGGCCAGGGTCGCCGCTTTTTCGATCGTTCCCTGAAACACGGCGACCATGCCGCCGGCCAGGAATGCCGTGGCCAGGTTCACCAGCAGCCAGGGGATGCGCCGCCGGGCGGAGACGACGACCGGGGCGAAGATGCTCTCGTCGCCCGGGAGGCCGGCGATGCGGTACATGTCCTCGGTGGCCTCTTCCTGGATGACGTCGATGACGTCGTCGGCGGTGATGATGCCTTCCAGGACACCGTGTTCGTCCACCACGGGCAGGGCGCGCAGGCGGTAGTGCTGGAGGAGGTTCGCGGCTTCTTCCTGGTCCATGCCTGGTCGGACGGAAGCGATGTCTGTGGCCATGACCTCTTCGATGCGGGTATCCGGCTTTGAAACGATCAGCTCGCGCAGGTTGACGATGCCCTCGAGGCGGTTCAAGCCATCGAGGACGTAGAGGTAGTAGGCCTCCTCGGCCAGGGGCCTGGCGGCCCGCAGGTAGTTGAGCGCCTCTTCGACAGTCATGTCCTTGTGGAGGGCCACATAGCCGCGGGTCATGAGGCCGCCGGCGCTCTCGTCCTCGTGGGCCATGAGCGGGAGGACCTCGCTGGTGCGGGTCATGTTGGAGAGCGTGCGCGCGGCTTCGGCAGCGGGGAGAAGGCGGAGGACGTCGGCGGCGATGTCGTTGTCGGCGAAGTCGAGGACGCGGGCAAGGGCGGCGCGGGGCATGGGCTCGACGACCTCCTGCAGCAGGTCCTCGTCCAGGTGACCGAGGAGTGCGGCCAGCCCCTCCGCAGAGAGCAGCGCGAGCATTGTCTCGCGGTCGTCCTCGTCGAGGCGCTGGTAGAGGTCGGCCTGGTCCGCTGGGTGCAGGGCAGCGAGGGCCTCGACGGCGGCGTTAACGTCGTCGCCGTGGAGGAGGTCCTCGATGCGGGGCTCTACGGCGCTTTCCTGCTCGGTGGTCATGGTTAGCTCCGGATGGTGGACTTATGGGAGGGCCGCGGAGGCCCGAGCGAGTGGTGCCGGGCGCACCGAGTATGCGCAGGGCTATTAGAGCACAGTTGGGTGTCAGGTGTCAGGTGTCAGCTGCTAGGTGTTAGGTGTTAGAGGACAGGGGGCAGGACTCGGTCAGACCGGCCGCACAGCTGGTGGCGTTAGTTCCGCTCATCGATGACCTGTGTGTCCTTGCCATCGCGTTCGGCCTCGCGGACTGCGGCGAGGAGCGATTGCAGCTCAGCCTCGCTAACGCCCACG
>DASSZB010000040.1:0-2946 GCA_035702935.1 Dehalococcoidia bacterium | reverse complement strand
GCAGCAGGGAGTGCGCATCGATCCTGTGTACGAGGACATAGTGGAGGGCTAGTGGACCTGGCGGGCCTGAAGCGCTGGCTGGACGAGTACGGCCGCGCGTGGGAACAGGGTGATGAAAGCGTGGTGGAGCGGCTGTACACGCCGGACATCAAATACTACGAGACGCCCTTCTCTGAGCCCGATGTTGGATACGACGCCGTCCTCGCCTACAAACGGTCGGCCAAGGCGGCACAGAAGGACATCCACTTCTGGCACGAGCCGCTCGCCGCGATAGACGACACGGGCATAGCCCGCTGGGGTTGCTCGTTCGTGCGCGTGCCGTCCGGGCGCAGCGTCGACCTCGACGGGGTGTTCGTCCTGCGGTTCGATGAGCACGGAAGGTGTCGCGAACTCCGCGAGTGGTGGCACAGGGTAGAAACAGACGGGGCAAGCGGGTCCAAGGAGGGATAGCCGTGGGAGTGCAGTGGGAACCGGAGAAGATGGTAGTACTAGGACAGGAGAGTCTACGGATGACTGTAATCGTCCGCATACCGACGCCGCTGAGGAAGCTGACGGAGGAGAAGGACGTAGTCTCGGGCGACGGGGAGACGCTCCTGGAGTGCATCGACGGCCTGGACAGGCAGTACCCGGGGCTCAAGGAGCGGCTGCTGGACGAGACGCAGGAACTGCGGCGCTTCGTGAACATCTACGTGAACGGCGAAGACGTGCGCTTCCAAAAGGGCGTGCAGACTCCGCTCAAGGGCGGCGACGAAGTCAGCATCGTCCCCGCCGTTGCCGGCGGCTGATCATCCCCCGCGAGTGGGATGAAGCTGACCGTTAGCTGCCGCCGGGTAGAGTAGCCGAGTCTCCGGCCGCTATGCCGTGCCCGGCGAACCAGCCCTGGTTGGCTTCGACAGCGTGGCGGTACGGTAAGGAGCTCTGGTGTAACGTCTCGTCTCGGGGCTGCATGTCCTGGATATCGACGATGACGCCGGCCGCGTCGATAAAGGCGATCGACAGCGGGATGAGCGTGTCCTTCATCCAGAAGCCGGACGCCGTGTCTTCGGGCCACGCGAAAAGCATCCCGGCGTCTTCCGGGAGAGATTCACGGTTCATCAGCCCCACGGCACGTTCCTCAGGCGTGTCGGCGATCTCGACGCTCAGGCTGGCGCTCTTGCCGGCGCGCGTGTAGAAGGTGACGGTCGGCCCGGCGGGGGTCGTCTGCGCGGGCGTCGCGCTGGCCGTGTCAGCTGGCGAGTCGTCGGAGTCACAACCGACGGACACGAGCGCCGATACGATGGCAGTAGCGGTCAGCACCGCGACGATAATGCGACGCATCCGTCGCCTTTACCGCGATGTCCGCAGGAGCGGGGTCAGCGCGCGGACGCGGGAGAGGCGGCGGCGCTCGGCGAGGCCCGCTAGGAAGTCCACGGCGAGCCGCATAGGCCCGATCATGCGGGTGAAGTCCAGGTAGGTCATCTCGCCGCGGATGAGGTGGCAGAAGAAGAGCCAGAACTTCTCGCTGCGGCGCATCATCGCCAGGTACGGTGGCGGCGCAAAGTTGAACAGCTCCTGCAGCTTGCGCGAGACGGTCAGTTCCGGCTGCAGCGAGCGGTCCAGCCGGCGCTGGTATCCGGCCATGTCCGGCGCCTCGCCGGCCAGCACGCGCAGTGCTTGCTCTGCCGCCATGCGCCCGCTGGCAAAGGCCATGTGAATGCCCTCGCCGGAGAGGGGGTCGACGAGCCCGGCGGCGTCACCCACCAAGGCCACCGGTCCGCGGGCGATGGGCGACCCCGGGACTCGCACGGGCAAGTGGTGACCGCGGAGATTCGTGAGGGCGTCCGCGCCGAAGCCATAACGGCGGGAGAGCTGCGCGAGCTTGGGGCGCAGGGTGAAGCCGGCGTACTTCCAGGCGCCGACGCCCACGTTCAGGTGGTTCCCCTTGGGGAAAACCCAGCCGTAGCCGCCGGCCAGCCCGCCGAGGTCCAGCGCCGCGTAGTCTTTCCATTCCTCCGGGATGCCTGCCGGAAACTCTACGTTGCCCTCCAGGGCGACCGCTTCCTCGTATTCGCGGCGCAGACCAAGAGCCTCGCCGCAGATGCCGTTGGCGCCGTCGGCGCCGATCAGTATGCGGGACCGGTAGGCATCGCCGTTCGCGCGAACCGTGATCGGCCTGCCCCCCGGTGGAGGCTTGAAAGCCTCCGCTACGTCGATCTCCCGGACGGGCACGCCGTCATGGAAATCCGCTCCTGCCTCGGCGGCACGCTCAGCCAGGAATTCGTCCAGGCGGCGGCGCTGCGTCATATAGGTCAGGGGTTCGCGGTACCGGCGGTCGAAGGACTCCCCCAGACGGAGGGAGAAGCGGGCACCGTGTATCGTGCGCTCGATGACCGGCGAAAGGTCTATGTCCTGGATAGAGGCTGCCCGCAGGGTGACGCCACCGCCGCACGGCTTGTCCCGCGGAAAGCGGTGCTTATCGAGGAGCAGCACGGAGGCGCCGTCGCGGGCGAGTAGCCGGGCGGCAGTGCTGCCCGCGGGCCCCGCGCCGATCACTATGGCGTCGTAGTTCTTCACGACGTCGAGTTTACCAGCGTTCGAGCGCGGGGAGGCAGTCCTCAGGCGGTGGGATCGCTGTGGAAGACGTGTTCGGCGGCCTTCCAGGAGCCATCAGCCTGGCGCGCGTAGCGGATGAAGAACGCCCCGCTCTCGTGCCGGCCGCCCGCTTCGAACGTCAGCGTGTACCGGCCGAGACCAATCGCCTCCGCTCCTGCCCGCTCGACGCCGCTGACCTTGATCTCGGCGTCCTTCAGTCCCGCCTGAACGACCGCGCTCCAGTGAAGGCGGATCGGTTCGCGTCCCACGATGGGATAGCGGTCCGGCCGCACGAAGCGCGCGCCCTCCGTGTAGAACTCCTCCACCAGGCGGTCGCAATCGGCTGAAAGCAGGCGCTCGGCAAACTTGGCAGTC
>DASSZB010000276.1:0-5284 GCA_035702935.1 Dehalococcoidia bacterium | reverse complement strand
GTGCGAGCTGACGTGGCAGCTGCGGGGGGAAGCAGGGGCCCGGCAAGTGCCGGGTGCCAGCGTCGGACTTGGGCAGACGATCGGCCTGGGTGGCAACGCCACGGCCGTGATACTAAAGCGATAATCAGCGAGCGCGGAGGGAAGCTCCGGACGGACGAAACAAGAAGGAGGAACCAGGTGGCAGACAAAGATTACTTCGTCGCGATGACGGAATGCCACATGATAAGCGACATTTCGGAGCTCATGTACTACCCCGGAATGAAGCGCTGGTGGGAGAGCGTGGAGGGGGTGGTCCGGGTGTGGACCGGCCGTAGTCTCCGGTCCGGCGGCATGCCCCACCCCGTTGCCTCCGAGCTGATCAAGTGCATGGACGAGGCGGATGTGGACGTTGCGTTCGCCCTGCGTGAGCCGATGATGGACGTGACCGGCGGGGTTGCTCCCATGTCTACCAACGGCTTCATCATGAAGCAGATCGAGCCCTACCCGGACCGCATGTACCTCGAGTGCAACGTTGGGCCGATCCTGCGACGGGGCGTGAAGCACGCTATCTGGGAGCTGGAGTACCTCGTGACGCAGCGCGGCGCCAAGCTGTGCAAGGTCTACCAACCGGAGGACTCCGGCCCGCTGAACGACCCCCAGATGTGGCCCTTTTACGAGAAAGCGCAGGAGCTGAGGGTCCCGCTGACGATCCACACGGGAATGTCATACGTGGTGCCGCAGCCAAGCAAATACACGCTGCCGATCCTGCTCGACGACATCCTGCTGGACTTTCCGGACCTCAAGGTCATCGCCTACCACATGGGCTGGCCCTACCACGAAGAGCTGTTCGGCCTTGCGGGCAAGCACAAGAATCTGTTCATCAGCGTCTCCGGGATCATCGGCTGGTTCGCCCGGGCGCCGTATAAGGGATACCACCTGATCGGCGAAGCCCTGGAATGGGCCGGGCCTGACAAGATCGTCATGGGGCTGGACCAGCCGTTCAACGATCTCAAGCGCTGCGTGGACTACATCCGGAACTTCGAGATCCCCGAGGACCTGAGGGAGAACTATGGCTATCCGGAGATAACGGACGACATCCGTGCCAAGATCCTGGGCCTCAACCTGGCCAAGCTGACGGGAATTGAGCCCGTTAAGCGAACCAAGAAAGCGGCCGCCGCCGGTGATTAGTTAGTGGCATCTTCGCTCAAGGACCGTGCCTGCATTGCCGGCATTGGTGAGACGGAGTATGGCCGCGGCGGGCTGGTATCCGAGAAAAGCGTGCTACGGCTCCAGCTGGAGGCGGCCACGCGAGCCATCGAGGACGCCGGGTTGCGGCCCAAGGACATTGATTCGATCTTGCCGTCCCAGTACGGTCCGGCTGCCGAGGAGATCGCGGCGAACCTGGGCGTTGACGATTTGCGGTACACGGCCACGGTCCAGATGGGAGGCGCCAGCCCTGTCGCTTGCCTTCAGACGGCGGCTATGGCCGTCGCCGCCGGTGTGGCGACTAATGTCCTGGTGCCGGCGGGATTCAAGTTCTATTCCAGCCGCCGCGCGCAGGACCCCTCAGCGATGCCCATGGCCTGGGTGGCACGGGACTACTACCTCCCCTACGGCCTGTTTGCCCCGGCGCAGTGGTACTCGCTGATGGCCAGGCGCCACATGCACGAGTTCGGCACCTCCGCGGAGCAACTGGGTGCCGTCGCCATCGCGATGAGGAAGCACGCCCAACTGAACCCGGCCGCGCTGATGCGGGACCGGCCGTTGACCATGGAGGAGTACCTTGCGTCCCCTATCATCTTCGGACCGTACCGGCTGCTGGACTGTTGCCTGGAGACGGATGGCGCAGCGGCCGTCGTCGTCATGGCGGCTGATCGCGCGGCCGACGCGCCATCGCGCCCGGTCTGGATCAGCGGGGTGGCAACGGGGCACCCTTACCCGGCCGACGACATAACGAACAGGCGCGATATCTTTCGCATCGGTTTGACGAGTGCCGCGCCGAGGGCGTTCGCCATGGCTGGAGTCTCGCCGGAGGAGATGGACTTCGCGCAGGTCTATGATTGCTTTACTTTCGAGCTTGTGCAGCAGATCGAAGAGCTCGGATTCTGCCGTCGGGGCGAAGGTGGCGGGTTCGTAGAGAGCGGCCGTATCGAACTCGGTGGAGACCTGCCGGTCAACACCCACGGCGGCCTGCTATCCGAGGCCCACGTGATGGGGATGAACCACGTGGTCGAGGCGGTCAAGCAGCTGCGCGGGGACGCGGGCGAGCGGCAGGTGAAGGACGCTCGGATGGGCGTCGTGACGGGCTGGGGCGACTTCGGCGATGGCAGTGTCGCAGTGCTGCGGGGGGACCGATGAGAGACACCGACGCCGTACCAGCAAAGCCGCTGCCACCCGCGGATGGCCTGGCGCGTGAGTTCTACAAGTGGTGCGGCCGCGGAGAGCTGAGGTTTCAGCGCTGTCTCGCCTGCAACCCATGGCGCCACCCGCCGCGAGAGATGTGCCCGGGGTGCGGCGCCTGGGAGTGGGAGTGGGATAAGGCAGCGGGGCACGGGCGTGTCTTCAGCTGGACAGTAGCCACGCGGGCTCTGCATCCGGCGTTCAAGTCGGAGGTTCCGTATGCAGCGGTTGTTGTCGAGATGGATGAAGGCGTACGGCTGCTGAGCTGGGTCCTGGACTGCCTCCCGGATGAGCTGACGATTGATGTGCCGGTCGAGGTCGTGTTCGAGCGGGTGGCGGAAGAAGTAACGCTACCCTACTTTCGCCGCGCGCACCACCCCAACGGTGGGAAGGAGTAACCATGGAAGTGCCGGGTACCCTGCTATACGAAAAAGACGGGCATGTCGTGACGATAACGCTGAACCGGCCGGAATCGCTGAACTCGCTGACGCCCGACATGCTGACCGGGCTGGAGGCGATCTTCGCTGACCTCAACGCCGACCTGGAAGTCTGGGTGGCGGTGTTGACGGGCGCCGGCGATCGCGCGTTCTGTGCGGGGGCCGACTTGAAGGAATCAATCCCGCGCCTTACGGAAGGCGAGATGCTGGGCTTCGACGACCCGACGAAGCGGCAGCTTTCAGACACGTTCAAGCCGGTGATCGCGGCGGTCAACGGGTACTGCATTGCCGGCGGGTTGGAGCTGATGCTGGGGACCGATCTGCGGATCGCTTCGGAGAACGCCACTTTCGGCCTGGGGGAGGTGCGCTGGGGCGTGATCCCCGCCGGCGGATCCCACATCCGGTTGCCGCGCCAGGTTCCATGGGCAATCGCCATGGAACTGCTGCTCACGGGGCAGACGATTGATGGCAAGCGTGCCTGCGAGGTGGGCCTGGTGAACCGGGTGGTGCCCGCCGGCGATCTGATGCCTGCCGCGTTGGAGCTGGCACAGACGATCTGCAAAAACGGTCCGCTGGCCGTTCAGACAGCGAAGGAGATCGCGGTGCGGTCGCTCAACATGGATCAGGGGTTCGTGCTCGAGAGGGCGATGGGGGGTCGCGTGTTTGCCTCGGAGGACGCGAAGGAAGGCCCGCGCGCATTCATGGAGAAGCGCCCACCGAAGTTTACGGGGCGATGATCAAGGGGATGCCAATGCTTGGAGGAGACCGGTGATGAAGTTCGGCCTGGGACTGCCCTCTATCATTCTGTACCCCGCAGTGATGAGCCGCTGGGAACCCGACGCGCACCCGAGCGTGATCACGGACGTCGCCCGGAGGGCGGACGAGCTGGGTTACGACTTCGCCACTGTCCCCGAGCACATCGTGATCCCGGACGAGATGGCGGAGGTGATGGGCAGGCGCTTTCCCGAGAGCTTCACGGCTGCCGCCTATCTCGCCGGTGCGACGAAGCGGCTCAAGCTGTTGACCTATGTCCTGGTGCTCCCGTACCGGAACCCCGTCATGCTGGCGAAGCAGGTCGCGACCGTGGACTTCCTATCCGGCGGCCGGGTCATCCTGGGCACTGCGGCGGGGCACATGGAGCGGGAGTTCGAGATGCTCGGGGTGCCGTTTGCGGAACGCGGAGCGATCACCGACGAGTACCTCAAAGCAATGAAGGTCCTCTGGACGAGTGAGACCCCGGCGTTCAAAGGCCGCTACGTACAGTTCGAGCGCATCGCGTTCGAACCGAAGCCCACGCAGAAGCCGCACCCGCCGGTTTGGATCGGCGGGAACTCGAAGCCGGCCATGCGGCGCGCCGCGACGCACGGCGACGGGTGGATTCCCTACCTCATCCGGCGGAAGAACATGCCGGAATGCCTTGAGTACATCAGAGAGCAGCCGGGCTTCCGGGACAATCCGCGGACGTTTGACGTGATTGTTCCCCTGGCGACATTCCAGATCGAGGACTACAGCCACAAGGAGCTGGGGAAGACGATGATACCCCGGGGCAAAGAGCAGACAATCGAAGAGATCGGCCTCTGGGAGGAAGCAGGGGTGACCGGGGTGCTCATCAACATGCCCAGGACGCCCAACGCGGAAGCCTATATCGAGTGGGTGGAGTGGTTCGCCGCGGAGATAATGCCGTCGTTCAGGTAATCAGTAGATAACCTGCTCGGCGATCAGCCGGTCATACTCCTCCTGTGAAAGTCCGAGAAGGCCCTTCAGCACGTGCTCGTTGTCCTGGCCGATGGCTGGGCCGGGGCGGATGCGCGGCTTTGTGCGGCTGCACTTGACGTACCCGCCGTATATCGTCTCCTTGAAGCCCAGCGGGTGGACCACTTCGATGAAGGTGTTCCGGGCACGGTAGTGCGGGTCGCTGAGCAGGTCGGCGACGCTTAGGACTGGAGTGGCGGCGACTCCATGCGCCTGCAGGCTGTCGGCCAGTTCGTAGTCATCGAATCCGGATGTCCAGCTCGCCAGGCGCTCATGAAGGTCGTCAATGTCCGCGAGCCGGCCGCCTGAGGTTGCCAGAGTGGGGGTGGCAGCCCACTCGGGGCGGTTCATGGCATCGACGAGGCCCCGCCATTCGTCGTCGGTCATGACGGCAATGGCAATCCAGCGGTCGTCGCCCTTGCAGGGGAAGACGCCGTGAGGCGCACCCGCGGCAAGGGGATGCCGGTTGCCAGCGGTACCGGCGACGCGCCCGTTCAGGAAATAGTCCATGGCGGCAGGCCCTGCCATCTGCATTACGCCTTCCATCTGGGAGTAATCGATGTGCATGCCTTGAGCGGTGCGGTCGCGCTGCATGAGGGCGAGGAGCACGGCGAATGCGCCCATGACGCCGTTGTAGGGGTCGGCGTAGGCGTTTTCGAAGGGGATGGGCCGGCCGTCCAGGTAACCGGTCATGCTGTCGAGGCCGGTGATGCTCG
>DASSZB010000275.1:0-3941 GCA_035702935.1 Dehalococcoidia bacterium | reverse complement strand
CGCGGTCTTCGGGGTGGATGCGGACCTGGGTCCTGATCCGGGGGAGGGCGACGCGACGGGAGCGGGGGACGCCCCGGCTGCCTGGGTGACGTGCTTCAGTTGTCATAGGGATCACCTCGGTTTGGCGCCGTTTCCGTTCGTGGAGAAGGCGGGCGCGAGTTCGATTTCTACGCGGGTGGCGCGCATGACGGGGCAGGGCTGCCACTCGGTGGGCCAGTACTTGAGGTGGCCATAGCCGCCGGCCAGGTGCAGCCACTTGAACATGCCGGGCTCAATATTGGAGACATCCGACCAATTGGGGAACTGGTAGGGCTCCCACCCGTTGTAGATGATGATCTGGCCCGGTCGAGCGATGGCGGCGACCCTGGCCATGATCTGGGTCTCACCCATGTCGTTGAAGATGCGGACCATCTCGCCATCCCGGATGCCGCGGTCGGCGGCGTCGCGGGGGTTGATGGAGACGTGGGGGACGCCCCGGTGGGTCTCGAGCATGAGGCTATTGACGATGTTGTTGGAGTGGATGCTCCACCGGTTGTGGCCGCTGCTGAGCATGAGGGGGTAGTTGCCGCCAGAGGCCGGCGGGTCCTTGTGGCAGGGGAGTTGCTCGTCGGCTTCCATGAACCACGGGTGCTCGATGTAGAACTGGGCCCGGCGGGTGAGGGTGGCGTAAGGGAGCTTGTCTTCGACGTGGAAGCGGAACGGCGCGAAGGTGGAGTTGGGCTCGATGGGTGAGGACTGGGCCTGCCCCCGGGGGTTGATGCCGAGGCTGGTGAAGCGGAGGTAGCCCTTCTCGCGCATGGTCTCAAGGCTGGATCCCGCGGGGAGGGAGCCGGTGAACGCGGAGTCCTTGATCATCTCGTCCATGAGCTTTTCGTCGTCGTGGAAGGCGCCGTTGGCGGTGAAGGTGTTGTAGAGGGTGTCGAGGCGGCGGGTGGCGCCGTGAGCGTCCTTGTACTCGGTGATGCCACGGCGTTTGGCGCGCTCCTCGATCTTGGCCATGAGGTCACGGAAGATTACCCACTCGTTGTGTGCCTCGCCGGCGGGCTCGAGCGCCCTGTCCGTGAAGGTGAGATTCATGGTGTGGGTGCTGGGGATGCCGAAGCCGATCTTCTCGTACTGCTGGGCAGCCGGGAGGATGATGTCCGCCCACATGGCGGTGGTGCTCATCTTGAGCTCGATGACGGCGACCATCTTGAGCTTGTGCCAGAGGTTCTTCAGGAGCATGCTCTGGCCGCCGCGGGTGCGGCGGAGGACGTTGCCGCCCATCTCGATGAAGACGCGGGGCTCCTGGTCGGGCTTTGGATAGACAAGGCCGTCCCACCAGCCCTTGGCCAGCGCTTCGTCCCAGTACTCCTGGAAGGGGCGCTTCATGGACGGGTCATGCCACTCGGCCCGCTTCCAGATCGTGTCGAAGCCGGAGTGGTAGTACCAGATGAAGATCGGGGGAATCATGGGGGGCGTGCCAAAGGCAGGAGCGCGTTTGGCCATCTCGATCATGGCCATCTGGTCCGTCATCGTGGGGTCCATGCCCTTGAGGGCCCCGACCATGGTGTGGATCATGTCGGTCACGCGCTGAGTGGCCTCGGTGCCGGGAGCACCCTTGGCGGCGGTGACGAAGTAGCCGTCGAAGAGAGCGGCGAGCCAGGCGCGGACGCCGGTGCCCTTGCGGCCCCAGTTGCCGGTGAGAGCGAGGAGCAGGATCTCGGAGCGCTCGACGAGGTCGCCGTGGTAGTACTTGGAGGCGTTGCCCAAAGAGCCGATGATCATCGTGCGCTTGGTTGCCACCTTGCGGGCGAGCTTGCGCATGATGCTGGGGTTGACGCCGCACATGGAGGAGGCTTTTTCGGGCGTGTAGTCCTTGAGTCGCGTCTTGACGAGCTCGAAGACCGGGGTAACCCGGACGGACTTGCCGTCCTTCAGTTTGGCGCTGAACGTGCCTTCGAGAGCCGGATCGACATCGCCGAGGGCGAGGGTGCCACGCGGGGCCTCCACGACGGTCTTGGTCTTCGCGTCGAACCAGTAAAACTGCTCGGCGTTGCCGCCGTCTGCGACTTCGGAGGCGCGGAGGTAGGTGCGGGTATCGAGGCGGACGAGGAGGGGGAGGTCGGTCTGGTCCTTGATGAAGGCCTCGTTGTACAGCTTCTCGGAGACGATTACCTGGCACATGCCGAGGGCGAAGGCGGCGTCGGTGCCGGGCTTCACGGGCACGTACCAGTCGGCGTGGGCGGCGGAGGGACTGAAGTCGGGGGCGACGGTGACGGTCTCCCCGCCGTTGTAGCGGGACTCGGTGAAGTAGTGCTGGTGAGGGATGCGGGTGTAGGCGGGGTTGGAGAACCAGATGAAAGTGAGCTCGGAGTGGAACCAGTCGTCGATGGAGCTCACGGGGTCGAAGATGCCGTAGGTGATGTAGTTGCCGGGGGCGAAGTCGTTCATCTCGGCGTTGAGGTCCATGGTGCTGGCGCCGAGGAGGGAGGCGAAGCGCCCGCGGCCGACGATGCCGGCCGTGGGGAGGTTGCAACCGCTGAAGTGGATGATGGACTCGGGGCCCTGCTCCTGGATGGCGTCGATGACGGCGTCGGCGACCTCGGTCAGGGCCTGGTCCCAGGAGATGCGCTTCCACTTGCCGCCGCCGCGCTTGCCGACGCGCTTGAGGGGGTAGAGGACGCGCTCCTCGGAGTAGTGCATGTGGGACCAGCCGGCGCCCTTCTGGCAGCCCATGGGGTTCATATCGGGCACGCCGGTCTCGACGGTGTCGAAGATGGCGGCCTGTTCCTCGCGCCAGACCTTGCCGTCCTTGAGGTAGACGCGCATGGGGCAGTTGCCGGGATAGCAGTCGATACAGTGGCTGGCCCAGGCGACTTTGTCCCATCGCCACTGGTCGCGGTAGCGCGTTTCGTGGGCGGCGCGCTGTTCCGGTGTGGACTTGCGCTTTTTGATGGTCTGCGTTGCCATAGGGTGCCTCCCCCGAACTCGTGACAGGCTACCCGAAGCGTATGACTGGAGGGCGACACGGGTCTGTAGGGTTACGCCGTAAAGTGTTGTGGGACATCGCCGTACAGGACGGCAATTGGCAATGGGCAATTTGGGAAGGTTGGGAGTAGTCCACAGATGGGCACAGATGGGGCACGGATAGGATGATTGGGAACTAGGAACAGGAAACCAGCCATTGAGATAGGATGGCCGTCATGGATGTCGATCACATCGTTTACGGAGTGGCGGAACTGGGCGCCGGGATAGATGCGATGGAGGGGCTGCTGGGCGTACGAGCGGCCGCCGGCGGGAAGCACGTGGGGCTGGGGACGCACAACGCGCTGCTTTCGCTGGGCGGGGCCGCTTACCTGGAGATCATCGCGCCGGACCCGGAGCAACCGAACCCGTCTCGGCCGCTGCCGTGGGGGCTGGCGGCGCTGCGGGAGGCGCGGTTGCTGACGTGGGCCGTAAAGGCGCCGGACATCGAGGCGAAGGCGGAGCGTGCGAAGGCCGCGGGGGTGGACGTGGGACCGGTGCTGCGGATGAGCCGGGAGCGGCCGGACGGGACGCGCCTGGAGTGGGCGCTAACGTTCCGGGAACATTCGCTGGGCGACGGGCTGGTTCCCTTCCTGATCGCGTGGCAGCCGGGACCGCATCCATCGGAGACGTCCCCGGGAGGGTGCCGGCTCGTCTCGTTGCGTGGGGAGCACCCGGAGCCGGAGCGGATCGCGGCGCTGCTGGCGGCCGTGGGGGTGGCGATGGAGGTCGTGCGCGGGGAACGGCCAATGCTGATCGCGGCTCTGGAGGGGGCGCGAGGGGTGGTGGAGTTGCGGTAGGGCGAAGCGCGTGGCAGTCATGGCAAGCCGGGGTGCAGGGCGAGGCGCCTGGGCGCAGCACGCGGGTGGCGGGGGATAGACCTGAGACGAGGTGATGACGACCCGAATCATCGGCATACCATTTCAGTGTGCTGC
>DASSZB010000179.1:0-7676 GCA_035702935.1 Dehalococcoidia bacterium | reverse complement strand
TCGGAGCAATCACAGCCACGGTCTCTGGCGCGGGGGTGGGCTCCGTCGCGACCTGGCCGTCGGCGGGTGGCACGCCCGCACCGTCTGGTTGCGCCGAAACGGCGTCGCCGGGCGGCTCCCCGGCGGCCCCGGGGCCCGTATCGGACCCGCCGCCTCCGCGCGTCAGCAGAAATGCGGCGGCGGCGATGAAGATGACAGCTACGCCCAGAAGGGCGAAGACCCTTATTCGCCGAGGCTCCGCCTCGTCATCGTCGGGAATCCCACCTGCCACCACTGCTTCCACAAACTCATCGTGGACTTCGGCGGCTTCGGGCTCATTAGCGGGCTCGTCTTCCGCGACGGGGTTCGCCATCACGCTCGCCACCAGCTCAGCCAGCGACTTTTCCGCGGGACGCTGGGCCCGCCGGGCGTCCTCTATCATCCCTTCCTGGGTATAAATGCCGCGCTCAGATGGTTCCGTTGGTTCCCGGACATCGACTTCCGGGACGGCCGATTCTGCCGCCCTGCGGAATGTGGATGGTTCCGGGTCCGCTATGTCCGGCGCCCCCATCCCGGAAATGCCGTCATCATCTTCGAAAATGTCTCTGCGTTTTGCCATGGTTTCACCGCGGCCAGTCAGTATGTTCTGCCGCCTGTACCTCAAGACGAAATAGGGAAAGAGAACGTTGCAGGCGGGGAGCGCCGCTAGTCGGTTTGCAGGGCCAAGGAAGGTGGCTGGGAGCCCCTCACGCGCGGGCAGGAGGCAAGACACCCCGCTCCCGAAGGAACGGGATCGAGGCTGCGACTTGTTCTTCGTCGATCTTTTGGTTGATCTCGAAGATGCGCGGGATGTGCGGAGGCAGTTTGCCGGAGAAGTGATCCCAGTCCGCCGTGCCGTGCCCGGGCGCCCGGTGGTCCGCCAGCCCGTCCACGTCGTGCACGTGCGTGCCGATGCAGCGGCTAGCAAGCTCGTTCAGCCAACGGTGGCTAACGGCCAGACCCAGGCGCTCCAGCACTTCGGCGTGACCGACGTCCAGCCAGAATCCGGCCACATCCGGTGGGTAATCCGCTAGCAATTCATGCGTTTCGTCGGTATTCGGGAACTCGTGAAAGTGATAGCGGTTCTCGAGGCCAACGGCGATCCCAAAGCGCGAAGCGTATCCGGTGATTTCCGCCAGCGATTTGCGGGCGTTGGGCCAATATCCGGCGTGGCCCTCCCGGCGGCGCTCGGTGGCGTTCCGCCGCAGCGACTCCACGTGTTTGCCCTCGCGGACGCCCTCGTCGTACAGGCGCCGCAACTGCCTCTCCTCCTCGAAGATGGCGTGGCCAACGCCGCCCAGGTGGACGACGACATACGACGCTCCAGCTCGGCGCGCCACATCTACCGCAGCGTAGGCGTATAGGACGGCCAGTCCCCGCTCCTCCGGGTCGTCGGCAGCCAGGTTGAGGGCGTCGGACATGCGGCCGTCCGGCGACTTCACGCGCGGACACGGCGAGTGGACAGAAGAAACCGCCACGTGATTCGAGGCCAGCAGTGCTTCCACCCCGTCAGGCGGGATGACGTAGTTGATCTCGATGTGCGGGAACCCCAGTTCGGCAGCCTTCTCCGCGAACGACGGCATGTGGTCGTGCTCGTGGCCATCACGCTTGAAGCGGCCCTGGGACCACATTGTGGAAAGGGAGTGAATTGGGGTGCTCACGGGCCCAGTTTAGGATGCCGGGGCCCGAGTTGGAAGCGGTTTCACGCCGGGGATTGACAAAGAGTTTCACGGAGTGGCATAATTCCTACTTAATTGATAGGTGTTTAGGATATGAAACTCTCCACCAGGGGTGACTACGCCACACGAGTGCTCCTTGAGCTGTCCCTCGGGGAAGGACCCACCGCCCTATCCGTGCACGACCTGGCCGCACGCACAGGAATTTCCGCCAAGTACCTCGAGCAGATCATGATGCCCCTAAGAGCGGCGCAACTCGTGCGCAGCCATCGCGGGGTTAACGGCGGCTACGAGCTGGCGCGCCACCCGGACGATGTAACCGTCGGCGAGGTGATCCGCGTGATGGACGGACCCCTGGCCCCCAGCCCGTGCGCCAGCCGGACGGCACACGTACCCTGCCCGGCCTACCGCTGCCCCACCGAAACGGGCTGCGTATTGCGCGGGCTGTGGCTCGACGTGCGGGATGCCATTTCGGACGTGCTGGACCGCACGACATTCGCCGACCTCGCCGAGCGCCAACGCACCGCTAAGCGCCCCGAGGTATATGCGATTTAGCATGGGCGCAAACGAGGCCACGGCGGTAAGTAGCCGAGAAAAGGAGATCCTGGCGGAAGTCCTGCGGGCCATCCGCAAGGTGCGGCACGGCTACGTCCAGGTGATCGTCCAGGACGGCAGAGCCATTCAGATCGACACAATGGAGAAGAAGCGGCTTGACCACCCGTAAACGCAGGAAACCCCGACTCATGGCTGACCAGTCAACTGGAGGCCCCTCGCAGACCGCGAGGGGCCTTTCATTTGATCGCTGCGCGTGTCCCCACCCCCGCGCCGGCGGGGGACACGGCATCCTTCCACACCACCTGTAGAAAAGAGGCACGCGCAATGAAGAAGTTGATACTGCTGCTCCTGGTCGCGCTCCCTGTAGCCGTCGCCGTCGCTTGGGGCGGGGACGATGGCGGAACGTCTGCCTCCACGGTCACCCAGGGGACCGGACCGGCGGAGCAGTCTCCGGGAAACGGTCCCGGTCCGTTCACCCTGCGGCTTGGTTACTTCGCCAACATCACGCATTCCCAGCCCCTTGTCGGGCTGAGCAACGGCACTTTCCAGGAGGAACTGGGCGACAACGTAACCATCAAGACGAAGACGTTCAACGCCGGCCCGTCGGCCATCGAGGCTCTTTTCGCGGGCGAGATCGACGCCACGTTCATCGGACCCAACCCGGCGATAAACGGGTATATCGAATCCGGCGGCGAAGCGCTGCGCATCGTCGCCGGCGCCACCAGCGGCGGTGCGTTGTTCATCGTTGATCCGGATGCCGAAATCACAGAACCGGAGGATCTCAAGGGTAAGAAGCTCGCCTCGCCTCAGCTGGGAAACACGCAGGACGTCGCCCTTCGGTCGTGGCTGGCGGCGAATGACGTTGATGCTAACGTGCAACCGATCGCCAACGCCGACACGCTGAGCCTGTTCCAGCAGGGCGAGCTGGACGGCGCGTGGGTCCCGGAGCCATGGGGCACCCGGCTGATCCAGGAGGCAGGCGGCGAAATCTTCCTGGACGAGGCCGACCTCTGGCCCGGTGGAAAGTACGTTACGACGCACCTCGTCGTCAGCACTGACCTCCTGGACAAGCACCCCGATGTAGTCGAAGGGCTCGTGCGCGCGACAGTCAAGACCACGGTATGGATCAACCAGAATCCGGGGGAGGCGAGGAGCATCGTGAATGCGCAGATCGAGAAGATCACAGGGGCGGCGTTGGCGCAGGCAGTGATCGACTCGGCCTGGGAAAACATTGAGATCACCTACGATCCCATAGCGTCCAGCCTGCTCAAGTCGGCTGAGGACGCCTACGCTCTCGGCTACCTCCAGGAAGAACCGGACCTTTCCGGCATCTACGCGCTCGACACCCTGGAGAAGGTCTTGAAAGACGAAGGCTTACCACCGATCCAGGAGTAAACCGGGAGGGGACAATGGCCGTGGAAATTCGCAACCAAGAGCGGAAAGAGGAACGCCCGCTGACCGAGATGCAAACGGGGGGCGAACTGCTTGCCCTCAGCGGCGTCTCTCGCCATTTCCGAACGAGCCGCCACCAGACACTAGCCCTCGATCACGTCACGCTTTCTATCCGTGAGGGCGAGTTCGTGTGCATCGTCGGCCCGTCCGGCTGCGGCAAGTCGACGCTGCTGAACATCGCCGCCGGGCTCGACCACCCCGATGAAGGCGAAGTGACGTTCGACGGCCGGCCTATCCGAAAGCCGGGCCGGGAGCGAATGCTCGTCTTCCAGGAGCCCGCCCTCTACCCATGGCTCAACGTCCGCGCCAACGTCGAACTGGGACTGAAGATCGCGGGCAGGAAGCGCGCCGAGCGAAGACAACTCGTGGACCGCTACCTGGCGCTGGTCAACTTGCGGAAGTTCGAGCGGGCCTACATCCACGAGCTGTCGGGTGGCATGAAACAGCGCGCCCAGCTTGCCCGCGCGCTCGCCGTTGAACCGCGCATGCTGCTGATGGACGAGCCGTTCGCCGCTCTAGACGCCCAGACGCGCGACACGCTGCAGCAGGAGCTACAGGAGATCTGCGCCCGCACCCGGGCCACGGTCCTGTTCGTCACTCACAACGTCCGCGAATCTGTGATCCTGGGAGACCGTGTACTCGTGATGACCCCGGCGCCGGGGAGGTTGAAGACATCCATTCCAGTGGACTTGCCACGCCCCCGCGGGCCTGACTCCCACGCGGTGGTGGACCTGGCGGCACGGGTGAGGGCCGAGCTTCAACACGAACCCGTACCCGGGCAGCCGGAGGACGGCTATGCGATTTAGAGAGTGGGATTGGCAAGGGCTTGCTCTAAAGGCGGTCCGAATCGGCCTGTTTTACCTGGCTCTCCTGGCCCTCTGGCAAATCGTGTACGAGCTCGAGATCTGGTCCCGCCTGCTGCTTCCATCTCCCCAGGAGGTTTGGAAACAAATCCGCTTCTACACCGATAACGGATTCATCCAGGACGCCGTGCAGACGAGCATGAAGCGGCTCATCATCGGCTACACCCTGTCACTCGTGATTGGCGTCGCCATCGGGATGGCGGCCGGCGCCCACCGGTACGTCGACGAGACCCTGGGTAGCCTCGTGCTGGGCATGCAGTCGCTCCCGAGCATCACCTGGCTGCCGCTGGCAATCCTGTGGTTCGGCCTTAACGAACAGGCCATAATCTTTGTCGTGCTTATGGGTTCCGTGTGTGCCGTCGCTATCTCGGCCAGGGCGGGGATCCAGGGCATCCCACCGCTATACCGCCGGGCCGCGCTCTCGATGGGCGCGAACCGGGTGCAAATGGTCCGGTACACGCTAATCCCGGCCATGGCGCCCAGCATGGCGCAGGGCCTCAAGCTGGGCTGGTCTTTCGCCTGGCGCTCCTTGATGGCCGGTGAGTTGCTGTTCCTGAGCGGCGGGCTGGGACAGGCGCTGGACCTGGGGCGAAACCTTAACCGCATGAGCCTGGTGATCGCCATCATGCTGGTCATCGTCGCCATCGGCCTCATCATGGACCGCCTGCTGTTCTCGCGCATCGAAGCCTGGGTACAGGAGCGCTGGGGACTGGCAACGGCCTAAATCTCACTCCCGGGGCGGCATCTCTGCGGTTTGCGATGGCACCGGCCCAGCAGGCGCGAAACGGCGCAGCAGCACGAGGACGAAGGCGTATCCGAACAGAGAGCCGGCCATCGCCGTGACAAGACTGAGTAGCAGTCCCGTCCCGTCGTCCAGTCCTGCCAGCGGCAGGGCCACGCCGCCGGCGCAGGCAGCGGCGAGCGATACCGGCAGGGCGAAGATGGCGCCGTCGCCGCGGCGAAGGACCGCTACCGACGCCCAGATGATCAGCCCCATGAACGCCCACGCCGCAAAGAACAACAGCACAAAGAGGACGCGCGCCTCGACCGTCATGCCGTTAGGTTACGTCGTGGCGCCGCCGTTAGGGAAATCCCCGCCGTGTTGACATCTTTCGCGGCCCCTGTTAACATTCCCGCACCATGAGCGACCAGCGCTTTGCCGCCAATTACGTATCGGCATCCATGTGTTTTTCCGGACACACGGGTTCCCTTACTATTGGCGGCCGGGCCGGGCTCTCGCTCATCACCTGACACTTCCAGAACACAGCGAAAACCCAGGGCCCGCCGGCAAGTACGGCGGGCATTTTGTATGTGCGAGAACGTCGAGAAAGGAGGCCACGATGCTGGAGGGTAAGCTGGTCCGCTTGCGAGCGCTCGAACCGGCGGACGCCGAGCGGGCCTACAAGTGGATAAACGACCGCGAGGTGGCGTATTACCTCATGGCACGCTACCCCTACTCGATGGAGTTCGAGAAGGAATTCCTGACCAACGCGGCGAAATCCAACGAGTTCGGCGAGATGCGCCTGGCGATCGAGACGAAGGACGGCGTCCACATCGGCATGTGCGGCCTCCATCACGGCCGCCCTGAAGACCGGCACGCGGAGCTGGGTATCATGATCGGCGATAAGGACTACTGGTCCAGCGGCTACGGTACCGACGCAGTGTCGACGGTTGTGCGCTTCGGCTTCGAGCAAATGAACCTGAACAAGGTGTCACTAGGTGTCTTCGATTTCAACGAGCGCGCCCGAGCCGTCTACCGCAAGTGCGGGTTTGTCGAAGAGGGCCGCGCCCGCGAGGAGTATTACCAGGACGGCCGCTACTGGGACATCGTCCG
Source organism: Dehalococcoidia bacterium (assembly GCA_035702935.1). Lineage (GTDB taxonomy): Bacteria > Chloroflexota > Dehalococcoidia > SM23-28-2 > RBG-16-64-32 > DASSZB01. The sequence continues at coordinate 1,278 of DASSZB010000179.1, read as the reverse complement.
CATGGGCATCCTCCGACGCGAGTGGGAGGCCATGCGTGAGCCGGCTGCGGAGGCGGCAAGAGCCCCATAGCTGCCTGCGGCTCCTGTAGTTGCGGCTCGCGAGCCGCCGCTACGCGGGCCTCCGCCACGTAAGTTACGTCAATCACGGCAGGCGGGCGGAACCCCCTCCCCCGCCCGCCTGCCACCCCTCGCTTTACGGGGCGTTTGGCGCGATCTGTCCCGGGGTCGCACCCCCCACGAGGTCCGTGTCCTCCAGCGGCACGCGCGTGGACTCCAGTATGCGGCTCACCATGTTGAAGTAGCTGCAGCACAGGATCAGCTCGCAGGCCTGCCGCACGCCGTAACGCTCGAGCGCCCATTCCAGCGCCTCGTCGCTCAACCGCACATCCCTGGCGATCTCGTCGGCCACGCGGCAGAGCATGTTGCCCTCCTCGTCCAGTGATGTCACCGATCCGTCAGCCTGCACCGCCTCTATCTCGGCCGCCGTCACGCCCAGGTTGCCGGCAATCCGCACATGCTGCGTCCACTCATAGACCGATTTCGTGACGTGAGCCGTACGCAGGACCGCGATCTCCCGCTTGCGGGCGTCGAACTCGGAGCGCAAGAGAACGGACGCCGCGAGCTCCGTTAGCGGGCGAAAGCTGGCCGGGGTGTTGGCGAGCATGCGGAAGATATTGAACGGCGGGATGGACCCCAGCGCTGTCCGGATCTCCTCGCTCAATTCGCTGTCATCGGGTAACGGCACATGGATCATTGGGCACCTCCAGTTGGTGAGCGGGGCTAGGCCATGAACAGCCCGCCGTTCACGTCCAGCGAGACGCCGTTGATGTATGACGCCTCGTCGGACGCGAGGAAGGCGATGGCCGCGGCCTGCTCCTCGGGCTGCGAGATCCGCTTGATTGGCATGAAGTAGGCGAAAGCCGCCGTCCGCGCTATGCGCGCCTGCCGTTCCTCCTCCGAGCTCGCGGCGGCCGCCCCGCCGGCCCGCAGCATCGGCGTGTCCACGCCGCCCGGGCAGATGGCATTCACGCGCACGCCTCGAGGTCCGTAGTCAAACGCCAGGTGCCGCGTCAGCCCCAGCAACCCGGCCTTGCTCGACGAATAAGCGATGCCTGCCGTCGCGCTCTTGGACCGGCCCGCCAACGAAGACACGTTAACCACGGCGCCTTTCCCCCGCTCCGCCATGCCCGGGACGATCGCCCGGCACAGGTAAAACGGCCCGCTCAAGTTCACCGACAGCACCAGGTTCCAGCGCTTGTCATCGACAGCACCGATGCC
>DASSZB010000368.1:0-3146 GCA_035702935.1 Dehalococcoidia bacterium | reverse complement strand
CAGCTTCGACCGGCAGGTACCCTCACCCGGAGAACTGACCGGCGAAGACAGGGCAATGCTCGCCCGCGCCGAGCAGGCGATCCGCGAGACAGGCGAGCAGATCGAGGCCTGCCGTTTTCGCGCCGGGCTCGAGGCCGCCATGTCTGCCGCCCGAGACGCCAATCGCTACGTGGAGGACAACGCGCCCTGGAGGCTAATCAAGCAAGACCGCGACCGGTGCGCCACCGTACTGCACACAGCGATCGGGGTGATCGCTGGGCTCAACGTGGCCTTCTCGCCTTACCTGCCGTTCACGTGTCAAACTCTACACGGGTACCTCGGCAACGAGGGCCCCCTCCAGGCGGTCGGCTGGCGGTTCGCTCCACCCGCCGCCGGACAACCGTTGGCAGAGGCGCAGCCGCTGTTCAAGAAACTGGACCCGAAAATAGTGGAAGAAGAAGAGGCAAGGCTCGGGGTGTAGATGCTGGTCGACTCGCATTGCCACCTGCAGGACAAGAAATTCGCGGGCGAACTAGACGCGGTTGTCCTCCGCGCCCATGACGCCGGCGTAACCGCTATGGTGTGCATCGGCTACGACATGGAGAGCAGCCGCGGGGCCGTCGACATTGCCAACGCCCACGAGAACATCTACGCCGCCATCGGCGTCCATCCCCACGACGCAAAGACTCTGCGATCGAAGGACATAGACGACCTCGCGAAGATGGCCGACTCCGCGAAGGTCGTGGCCATCGGCGAGATCGGCCTCGACTACTACCGCGACCTCTCACCCCGCGACGTCCAGGAGCGGGCCTTCCGCGACCAGCTGGAGTTGGCCCGCGGGCTCAGCGTGCCCGTGGTCATCCACTCGCGGGACGCCGACGAGGAGACCTACGCCATCATCGCGGATTACGAGCGACAAGCGCTCCGGGACTGGCCAAAGGACCGGCCGCTGGGCATCATGCACTGCTTCGCCGGCGACCTACCCCTGGCCCTGCGCTATATCGAACTGGGCTTCGTCATTTCTATCCCGGCCGCCTGCACCTATCCCAACTCCGAGCGCACCCGCGCCGTGGCCGGCGGCATCCCCCTGCGCTGGATGGCCGTCGAAACCGACGCACCTTACATCCCGCCCCAGAACAGGCGCGGGCAGCGCAACGAACCCGCCTACATCTGCGAGACGGTGCAGTGCATCGCCGATATCCGAGGCGCCCGCTATGAGGAGATCGCGGACGGGACGGCGATGGCAGCGGCCTGGCTCTTCGGCCTGGGCGACATCGGCGAGGCGGCGACAACCAGCGCGCTGGGAGACGTGCGTTGAGGACGCACCTCCTCTACGGGTCGGTCCAGGAAGACCTGCGCAAGGTCGAGGAGACGTTCGAGTCCATCAAGGACGTGGACTACGGGCCGCTGAGCGAGATGCTCGGCATGGTGCTGGGGGGAGGCGGGAAGCTGCTGCGCCCGGCGCTGGCCCTACTGTCCGGACGCTTCGGCGAGTACAACCTGGAGCTCCTGGCGCCGCTGGCAGCCTCTGTCGAACTTTTGCACACGGCGACGCTCGTCCACGACGACGTGATCGACTCCGCCGACACGCGCCGCGGCCGGCCGACCGTGAACAGTGCCTTCCAGAACTCGACCACCGTCATGCTCGGCGACTTCCTCTTCGCCCACGCCGCCGACCAGGTGGTGAAGACGGACAGCCTGCGCGTCGTCCAGCTCTTCGCGAAAACGCTGATGGTCATGGCCACCGGCGAGATCCGCCAGGACATGGCCGCCTACGACAGCCGCCAGACTATCCGCGACTACCTCTACCGCATCGGCGGCAAGACGGCATCCCTCTTCTCCACCGCCTGCGAGGGCGGCGCCGTCGTCAGCAGGGCTCCCGAGGAATGGATCGCGGCGCTGCGCGACTACGGCTACAACTTTGGGATGGCCTTCCAGGTCGTGGACGACATCCTGGACTTCACCGGCGACGAAGCCGAGATGGGCAAGCCGGTCGGCAGCGACCTCATGCAGGGCACTCTCACGCTGCCCTCGCTGCTACTGATGGAGCGCTTCCCGGACGATAACCCCGTCGAGAAGTACTTCGCGAAGCCCGGAAAGGACCGCCTGTCGCAGGCCGTGAAGATGATCAGCGACCTCGGCATCGCCGAGGAGTCCTACCAGATGGCCCGCGAGTTCTGCGCCCGCGCGAACGAGGCGATCTCGGTGCTGCCAGAGGGGCCCGACCGGACGACGCTCGCCGAGCTGACGGATTACATCCTGGAACGCCGCAGCTAAGGCTGTGAGTAGTCCGGCTTCGGCAGGTCCTTTATGTTGACGATCGTGCCGTCGTCCAGCTCGGCCATGGACTCAGGCGCGCAACCAGCATAGAGGTTCCCATCCTCGCCCCAGTAAACGCCCAAATACTGCACACCGGACGGGCCCTCCCCCCGGCCCTCCACGTACCCAGTGAATATCTGAGCAATCACCTTCGAACCCACTTCCACACCGCGCGAGCCTTCCTTCACGACCTTCACGACCACGTTACCCTCTACAATCCCAACCTGGGCGTCGTACTCGCAAAGCAGCGCGGAGTAACCGCCAGGGCCGTCACCTATCTGCACCGTCAGCAGCCGCCCGGACACTTGTGGCTGGTGGCCAGGATCGGACTCCCCGGACCCCACGCTGTAATACACCGCAAATGCAGCGATTATGAGGCCTGCGCTGGCCGCTATGGCGTGTCTCTTTTTCTTCAGCATTGGGCGCCTACAAGGTCTGCCCAGTCGGTGGGCCCGCCTAACCCGCCGATAGCGTCTTCCGTGCTGGCTTCCTCTTCTTGGCGGCCTTCGTCCGGAAACCGTGCTGGTCCACACCCCAGCGCGACCGGTAGCCCGCCTCCGCCCGCTGCGCCAGTGCCTGCTCGCGCTTGGTCTCGACCTCGCCCTTGCCGGGGCGCGGTGTCGGCTTGGGTTTCGCCAGCTCCGGGTGCTCCCACCCCTTCATCCGCTTGGCGCGGTGCTTCACCTCTTTGCCCAGGTGCCAGTACGTACCTTTGTCCGGGATCCGCCGCGGATACCCGTCGCGGAACGTGAACGCCGAGAATGACGACATGATTCGAGGCGCGTCTTTGCTGCACACGGGGCACGGCACCGGCTCGGACGCCTCGCGCATGGGCCGGATCGTCTCGA
>DASSZB010000343.1:0-5383 GCA_035702935.1 Dehalococcoidia bacterium | reverse complement strand
GAAGGTGAAGCCTCCCCGCGCGGCGTACTGATACCCGGCCTCGAGGCCAGGTCCGTAGAACCGGCCCGGATTCTCAACGAACCCGCGTTCGATGGCCAGCTGTGACACCGAGAGGGCGAGAAAACCTCGATGCTTGACGCCGGCAGTGAATGCGCGAAGCCCAACGGCGAAGGTCAGCCCGGACGGGTCACCGGGATCGATACTGGGCGTGTACCCGAGGCCCACGAACCCTGAGAGCCGTTCCTGCGCGAAGTATCTCTCGCCGTGCAGGCCGATCCACCCCATCACATTCCCGATTCCCGCCGTCAAGGTGGCCACGCGCCTCGGGATCTGCGGGGCCGCACCGGACTCCTGGCCCGCAGCTGAAAGGGGGACAACAAGGGGCAGAAGCATCGCCATGACAAGCGGTCGCATGGAAACCTCCAGACCAATGACGACCTGGCTGTTGGCCCACGAACGACTGGCTAATGCATGCGCGGGTTTAGGCGGCTTCCGGCCGCAGGAGCTCGGTAATCCCGAAGCGGGGCTGGTACCCCAGGACGCGCCTTGCCTTCGCAATCACATAGACGCGATCGATGCGTTGAGGCTGGGGCCAGCCACGCCGCTGAAACCCGGCCTGCACGCCAGGGAGGCGCCGCTCGATCACGGGCCAGGGATCGTCCCAGACCGCGGCCATGTCCTCAGGTTCAAACGGCGAGGGGCCGGCAATGTTGACCGTCGTCGAGCCGCTCACCGGCGCCGTCACCGCCTGCCGGTGGGCCTCGGCTGCGTCCCGTCGATCGACGCCTCGGTACATGCGATAGAATGCTACCATGTGGTCCGGTTCGGGAAAACAGCGCGCCAAGCGCAGAATCACCGTGCTGAGCCGGGCGTCGGCAGCGTCCCGACAGAGCGCCTCCGCGGCGAGCTTGGTCCGGTCGTATTCGTCAGCGGGCTTGGGCGCAACGCTCTCGTCGGCCCAAGTTGCCGGCGGGCCATCCCGGGAGCTGCACCCGTAGACTGACGTCGTGCTCAAGAACACGAAGCGAGCAACGCCGGCGGCGCCTGCTGCCTCCAGCAGGCCCCGCGTGGCATCGACGTTGACGCGGCGAAACCGCTCCGGACTCGCCCGGCCGAGGTCGGGGACGTGGAGCCCGGCCGTATGGACCACTGCGTCGACGCCCCGCATCATCATCCTCACCAGGGTGTTGTCCGCGATGTCCCCGACCCGGGTAGTGTGGGGGCCTGGCTGAAGATCGAGCCCCATGACGCGCCCCTGTTGTCCGAGGCACTCGGCGACCGCAGAGCCGATATGTCCAGAACTGCCGGTAACCAGGATGTTCATCATTCGCGGGTACGGTCGGAAGCGCCTAACGAGATTCGCATCAGCTGCAAACGACACCTATGAACCGGCGATTCCTTTGATTGGCCAGCCCGAGGCTAGCCCACGGGCCCCTCTGCGCGGGTTAGGCGTCCCGCCTACCAGAACTTCCACCAGGCCCGCCTGGTTGGTAACCGACGCTCGTCGAGCTTCCTGGTCGCGATCTCGGGCAGTCGATCCGCGACGGCACGGTACCGTTCGACCACCTCTGGGAGGTCACTGTCGAGTCTGAGGACACGTTCGAGCTGCGGGTCATAGGTTAGGAACCCGGACCTCCGCTCCAGAACCAGGAGATACTGCCATACCTCATCTAGAACTGGTTTGGCATGATCACCCGTGTGCCAGTACGGGACGGTGATCGATGCGGTGTCGTCAGCCAAGGTGATCTGAATCCCATTGCCATCTTCCGGGCCGTTCAGTTCGAGATGCCGAAAGCGGGTCCTCGCATCCGTCTCGGAGATTCCGGACGCGCGCGCAATCTCAGCGTAATCGAAGGAGAAGATCTCAAGGTTACGATTGACCATCTGCAACAGAGCCGCATTCTGGCGCTTCTGTTGCTCCTTCCGCGGGTCCGGCAGCCCCGGATTGAGCTCTTCCGTCTCCATGTCTAATGTGACCCGCGCGGTCTCGAGGGTCTCGACGCCTTCGACTGGTGTAAAGAGATGGAAGTCGTAGCTCATAAGTGATACTCGACGGGCACGCCTGACGGGATGCAAGTCGGCTGCAGGTCCTCAGCCCCGCGCCCGCACAAACCACGGCAGCGCGAGCCCTGCGAAGCCGTTGAGCGGTTGACTAAGCTACCTACGATGGGACCTCCGACAACGTTGTCTTGACGGCCCGCGGCTGTCACCCTAGCGTATGGGCGACCTGATCGCCCCCGTCGTTGACACTCGCCTCCGTCGCGACCGTCATAGCCGCCCCGAAGTCGAAGGTCTCCTCAGGTCCGACCGGTCGTCTCCTCGCAGTCGCTTCGATTCCTAGAGCTCTTGCCACACGCGAGGTAAAACCCTATGCCATCCTCCAAGCTCGCATGGCTTGCGGCTGGTGTCGCCAGTGCTTCAGTCGCATGCTCCGATTCGTCGCCCCTTGCGCCAGCCGCTGCCGAGCCGAGTCTGCTGTCACAGCCTGTACCCGGATCGTACGACCTCGATTTCCAGTGGAACGGCGTGGAGTTGATTCTCCTGGCGCATGTGGAGGACGCCTCGAGCACGCCGGCCACGGGCGGTGCCGTAGTCTTTCAGTACTGCTCATACAAGGGTGTCCCGCCGAATGACATCACCCAACCCGACGAGGCACCCAGCAGTGCGTGCGCGGATGGATCGGGCACGTGGGCAACACTTGCCAGGGTAGGCGTCAATGCCTCCGGGGATGCGGCATTGAACTTCGGAGCAATCAGCGTCGTCAATGTCATTGGCTTCCGCTATCGGTATATCGGGCAAGGGAGCGGGATAGCCAACGCGATCACCGATCCGGAGGACTGGACCCGGTAACCGGCTGGGGTGCCTGTGAAGTCACCGCCACCGGCGATCGTCGATGGCGGCCTGACAGCATGCCATCAGCTGCGGGCGCTCAAGCTCGCGCCCGCACGACTCTGCACCCGATCGGCCCGTCGGCTGCATGCGCGGGTCAGGCCGCGGGCTATGCGTTGCATGTAGTCGGCGGCGTCTGGCTCACTCCCTATCCGCGTGCAATTCGGCGATCCGGGCCTTGACGATCTTCCTCACGAGCGCGGAGGGCGGCGGATTACCCGCCGGAAATCGGATCGTTCCCTTGGACGTCTCGTAGGCCTGGAGGTCAGCGGCATGGGCCCGCATCACGGTGGGGCTCATCGGGTAGAAGCTGCAGTGACGTCTGGCGGCCCCGTAGCACACGAGCGGCCGCCCATGGAGCCTGAAGGCGGGGAGCCCGTAGCTGAAGCACTCCTCGGCGCCGGGCGCGGCAGCGCTGATAGCCTTCCGGAGCTTCTGGAGCCCGGCGCGGGCGTCCGCCGGCGCCGATGCCAGATAGGCGTCCACAGAGCCCGTGTCGCTCGGCTTGCTCCTGGCCTTCGACGACGATGCGCGTTTCAAGGGGAGCCTCCCTGCTTGCTGTCCGTCGATTGCACTAGCGGTCTTGCCAGCACGCGCCCCGGGCGGGGCAGTCACCAGGTGGCGACCCCGCGGATTTCGTGTCCAAGGGTCATGCCGACAGCCATGCCGAACTCCCCCATGCGGGCGTTGGAAGGGTAGGCAATGAGGTAGTCCTTGACGCGAAACACGACGACGGGCGGGGGGCCGACATCCCAGCCCAGCAGCTCCCGATTCAGTATGTCCGCGATGACTCGGCACTCGCCCTCCTCGGTCACCTGGACGATGCTGTCGCCGGGAGCAAGGGTCGGCGCACCACCGAGCACCTTACGCCATGCTGCGCCATGATCCGTGGTATCACTGAGCACCTGCCGCAGCCACGATCGGCTTGCCTGGGTCCAATTCTGCCCCGTAACGCCGAAGTCGCCGGGAGCCCGCCGAGTGGCATGTAGGCACCAGTCGGCTGGCGGCGCTGCCCCACTGTAATCAGACGGCGGAGCGCCAACCGACGGTCCTCCCCCGTATCGAACGCTGTCGCGCCACGGCGGCGTCGCAACTGCAGCCTTGGCGCTGTCAACGTGCGCGGAGTCGGAGTCCTGGGGCTGTTGCGCGGATGCCTGCGTCGGCAGAAGAGCGAGCGTGCCCATCAGGATAAGGGGTGCGGCTGATCCACGACTTGGCATGACCCTCATGTTCCCGACTGAGGTGGGCTTCCCTGACGAGGGGATGGTGGTCGTGCTGGCGCCGGACCTCCGGCCAGCCCGCGTTTGTCCGCTGGACTCCGGGTTGGACTGCCCCGCACAGTCACCTTCCCGTCAGCCTCGTCGCTGTTGGTCGTACTCCTTTACAAGACGTTTGGGAGCCTGTCGCCGCCACGCCTCCTCAAGTACAGCTTGCAAGTCGTCCTCGCGAACCCGGCCCAGCCGCACAAGGACGGTGGGGTAGCCCCGGTAGTGCTCGGTCACGAAGAACGTCTCCGGCTCCGCCTTCATCCGGAAGTCGCGCTCGTCGTCGCCGCACTTCACCACCAGAGTCTCCCCATCCTCCCACAGCCGCGCCAGAAACTTGCCCCGGACTCTGAAGCCCGGCGTGCCATAGGACAGGCCTTCCTCCACGCCGGGGAAGGCGAGCGCCAGCCGTCGCACAGTCGCGAGGGTCATTCGAGGAGGTTTCGGCAGGATCGATCGCTCGGCGTGTCTGGGGTGGTCTGGCGCGGTGTCTAACGACTTGCGCATCAGCTGCAAGCGACAAGCTCACTCAGAAGCGCTTGTCGCCTCCATGCGCGGGTCAGGCGGCGCGGGTCCCCACAATGCGAGGCTACGTCTCCGGGAAGCAGCCACCCCAACAGATCACGGCGAGTACCGCGAACGGTACGCCGACGACCAGGCCCAGCGTCTTCCAAAATCCGGTCACCGGCTTTCCAACCCGAACCGAATCCACGGCGACCAAGGCCACTGCCCGGCGGCAGGTGTCGCAGGTCGGCGATTGGAGGAAAGGAACTCCCCACAGGGAATCCCTCCCGACCACCACTCCGTGCCAACGCTCGGCCTGTCCGTCCACCCAAACCTGCACCTGCTTTCGTGCCGGCCATGGGCCGGGAGCGAGTTCGGGCGGTTGGTGCCACCCGGCGCCGCAGCCCAGTGCGCCCAGTCCCAGGATCCCAATTAACAGGTCGTGTCGCCTCATCGAGTCCTCGCCGAAGGAGGAGCTCAGAGACTAGCAGGCTGCCGTGACCTCGGCGTCCCCCTCGCGACAAGACGACGGGCCTGCCCGCCGAACGAAGGCTGATCAGCTGCAACCGACCCCTTACAACCTATGGTCCTTCTCCTCGCCGGGAGGGCGCCAGCAAGCTCACAATCACGGCTTCCTTCCCCCCGGCGAGCGCCCCGGCCGCGCGGCGACCTCACCTTTCGCGAGCTGGCCTGCTTGCTGAGCGCTTCGAGCTGTCGTCGGGTCT
>DASSZB010000221.1:0-5451 GCA_035702935.1 Dehalococcoidia bacterium | reverse complement strand
GGGTGCCTAGCCCCGCAAGACGGTACATCGAGAGCGGAGTCACCCCTGTGGGGTCTGGATCTGAGCTCTCGTGGCGCTGGAGCCGGCCCGGAACGTCAGGGAGCGGAGACCCCGGCGCTGCGTCCTGAAGGACTTGGCCGGGGTGACATATCCGTGCGTGGCACAGATCACGCGGTCCCTGGACCCAAGACGCACAACTCATTTGTCATCCCGACCGCCCGCAGGGCGCGTCGGGATCTCCGCTCCCCAACGCTGGATTGGCTCGAACGTCCTGGAGCCGCTACCCTCGCCGCGGCCCCCGCTTACTCTTCCCCACGTGCTCACCGGTTCCGGGAACAGCGTCTCGCCCAGCGGCGCCACTTCGCCAAGCGTGCTGACACCTGGCACCTGACACCTGTCACCTACCCCCTCTTCGGCCCCCGCTTGCTCTTCGCCACGTGCTCGCCGGTCTCCTCCGGGAACAGCGTTTCGCCCAGCGGCGCCACCTCGCCGAGCGTGCTGCCGCCGACGTCTCCCGTCTCTTTGTACTTGCGAAGATACTCTTCGCTCACGAAAAACATTCAGATACAGAACCCGTCCCGCGCGATGTCCTCGTGGTGCCGCTCGCACGGACAGATCTTCTTGCGATCCTCATCAGGATCGCCGGAGAGCGTCATTCAGGGGCAGTACAACCGCCCGTGGTTTACGAGGTTCTTGGCCAGGCCCTGCTGCACCTCTTCCACGATGTCGGGCAGGGGAAAGAACTCGTAGGGCCCCTTTTCAACGTAGCGCTCGGACATTCGCTTGGCGCGGGTGAGCGCCTCGTCGAAGCTGATCTCCTTGGTCATCCGCTGCTCCAATCCAGGCCCGTTTACTGCTTCACTATCCCCGACCGGCCCTCGCGCCGCAAGGGGTTTTCCTTGACACGCGCTCCTGCCGAAACCTAGAATACCCCTCAGCGCCTACCATTCCGTGATCCGAGGAGGGATCCTGTTTGCCTGAAGTCTACATCAGCAGTAACGAGAGCTTCGACCAGTCTCTGAAGCGGTTCAACAAACTCGTTCAACAGTCCGGTATCCTCGCCGAAGCCCGCCGCCGGGAGCACTATGAACCGCCTAGCGTCTACCGCAAGAAGAAGGCCGCAGCGAAGCGTCGCAAGAGCCTCAAGAACGCGCAGCGCGGCTAGCACGAACCCTCCGATCATCCGAGTCCGAGTGAGCTCCTCCACCGTATAACCATGTCTCTGAAAGACCAGCTCGCCGAAGACCTTAAGGACGCCATGCGTCAGGGTGACGAAACGCGCAAGACGGCGCTCCGCCTTACGATCACCGCCATCAAGAACGCCGAAGTTGCCGCCATCAAGCAGTTCGAGGATGCCGAAGTAATCGGTGTCATCGGCAAGCAGGCGAAACAGCGCCGTGAGAGCATCGAGGAGTACCAGAAGGCGAACCGGCAGGACCTCGCCGACAAGGAAGCCGCCGAGCTGAAGGTGCTGGAAACCTACCTGCCCGCGCAGATGAGCCGCGAAGATGTGGCGGCCGAGGCCAGCAAGGTCATCGCAGAGGTTGGAGCCAAAGGCCCTGCGGACAAGGGCCGTGTCATGGCCGCCCTCATGCCCCGCCTGGCCGGTCGCGCTGATGGCAAAGTGGTCAACGAAGCCGTCACCGAACTTCTCTCCAACCTCTAACAGGGTGCTGAACAAGGGAGAGCGCAGAGAGGCGAGGCCTCTTTGACGGGGGTCTGGGGGTGTCCCCCAGATACAATTCTATTCTTGAGGTGGGGTGCGGGGCGGGGCGCCACACTTTTTCAGCAGCCTGCTAACCTCTCCTGTGCAGGTCAGGCTGCGCGCGCCCCTGACGCCCGCACGTCGCACCACCATCCACTGCATCAATTTCGCTCGCACGCTGGACAACGGCTCAGCCTGGCGCCGATTGCCCAGCGCCATACCTGCATTCTGTCTCACGAACCTGTCTGCTAAGATGTGATTGCCCGGAACCGGGCTCATGATGACGGCGAAACGGCAGGCAGACCACGTGATTTCGCCGCTGCAGGCATTTGTCTTCGCGGTGGTGCTCAGCGTTGGCCTTATCCTGGTACTCCTCCCTGTCCTCCCCGGCGATGCCCCGCTCGATGCCGGAGACGTTGCCTACAAGACCTTCAAGCTTGACGGCCCGACGATAGCCGCCAAAGGCGACGTCATCACCAACGAAAGCCTGGACAAGATCAAGGCCGGCGGGCTTCTGGGGAACGAGATGTCCTTCGGCGGCGTCGTCGCCGCCATGCTCGTCGGCATCATGGGCGGCGGTGCGCTGGGCCTGTACCTTTACCTCTTCCAGCCGCGGGAAGTCCACGGTGTGCCGCGCCTCTTCATGACCGGCATGCTGGTCTTGTTCTGGGTGGCAGCGGCCAAGGTGTTCCTCTCGCTCACTTTGCCCGATACGGACCGCCTGTACCTCGGCTACATCCTGCCTATCGCGGCCGCACCGATGCTCCTGGCCACGCTTCTGGACGGCGGCCTTGCGATCGCTGTCGCCGGTCTGATCGCCATGCTTGCCGCGTTCGCGGGCTTCGCGATGCCGGATGCGCGCGCGCCGCTGGCCTCGGAGCAACTGGACCCGCTGCAGATGGCTTTCGCCTACCTTTTTGCCGGCGTTGCCGGGGTGTTTGCCCTGCGCCGGGCGGAGCGCGTCAATGCCTACGCCGTGGCCGGCTTCGCGGTCGGACTGGTGACGTTCACCACGCTGGTCACGTTCTGGCTCCTGAACCCGGAGCGACAAGGGGTCGACCTCCTGTGGATGCTTGTCGCGTCCGCGCTCGGCGGCTTTGGGTCGGCGGTGGTTGCCGTGGGTGGCACAGTCGTCCTCGGCCTCATGTTCGGCGTCACCACACGTATTCAACTGATGGAATTGGCGCAGCTCAGCCACCCGCTCCTGCGGCAGTTGCAGGAGAAGGCGCCCGGCACCTTCCACCACAGCGTTATCGTTGGCAACCTGGGTGAGCGCGCCGCGGACCTGGTAGGCGCTGACCCCTTGCTCGTCAGGGTGGGATGCTATTTCCACGACATCGGCAAGATTGCCCGCCCCGGTTACTACATTGAGAACCAGCCTGACGGCGTGAACCCGCACGACCGCCTGGAGCCGGCGGTTTCCGCGAAGTTCGTGGCCGAGCACGTCAAGGCGGGCATGGAGCTGACCGCCAAGTACCGTGTTCCCGCCGTCGTCCGCGCCTTCGTCCCTGAGCACCATGGCACCAGGTTGATCACATACTTTTACCGCAAGGCCAGTGCCGCCGACCCCACTGCTGACCCCGAGAAGTTCCGCTATCCCGGGCCGCGGCCGCAGAGCCGCGAGACGGGAATCGTCATGCTGGCCGACTCCGTGGAGGCCGTCGTCCGCTCCAGCAAGGACCGCTCCTTCGAACGCATCGATGAGCTGGTCGACAGCGTCATTAACGAGCGCGTGAGCGAGCGTCAGCTGGACGACTGCAACCTGACTCTGAGGGACATCAAGGTCATCGGCGAGTCGTTCAAGTCAACTCTGCGCGGCATCTACCACCCGCGCATCGAGTACCCGGCCCCCACCAAGGCGGAGCTCCAGGCGGCCGGTGTTGCCTACATCAAGCCTCCCTCCAGCCCCATGGAGTCGCCGCCGCTCGAACCCGAGGGCCGCAGCCGGGGCTAGCCCGCCGCCTCCACTAACTTTCCTCCGTTGTTACTGACCCGCGCATAGCTCCATAATTCGCTCAGAACGTAGTAACAGGAGGAACCGAGATGGACGCCGTGTCCTTGCTAAGCAAACAAGTCAGAGAAGCGCATCAGGTCGTCATCGGCACTATCGGTGACTTGACCGTTGAGCAAGCGCACTGGAGCCCCGGCGGGAATGCCCACCGCATCGCGCCGCTACTTGCCCATGTCGCCGCCGCAGAAGACATGTTTCTCAACATGATGACCGGCCGGCAGCCCCTGGCGATGGGCCCCTTTGCCGGGAAAACCGGTGCCAGCGAGCCTCACCCCATGGGCAACTACGGCGAGTGGGCGGGGCGTGTCACCGTCGATCTCGACCAGTTCCGGGAGTACGTACAGGCGGTGTTCAAGAATACCGAGGAGTACGTTGCCGGCCTGCAGCCGGCGGAACTCGACCGGGAGCTCGACCTTACGAGCGCCGGCATGGGCAAGATGAGCCTGGCCTCCTTCATCACGATGACTTCCGTGATTCATCCCTCGAACCACATCGGTGAGATCTCCTGCATGAAGGGCCAGCAGGGCGCCCGGGGGTATCCGTTCTAGAACCGGGGACGATTTAACGCTGCGGAGGGATGGTCCGCTGCTATACTCCGCGGCCGGCCAGGTGCTCGACGTACCTTCCGAGCGTCCGCGCGGCCCGCTCGATGTCCGGATAGAGGGCCACACCGGCCTCCGCAAGCTCCCGCCGCGCAGCCTTCACCGCCCGCCGGCGGAGTTCGTCGGGCGACTCTGAGTCCCCTAGCACAAACATCGTCGCCTTCCCGTTCTCCGTGGCCAGGTCCTTCAGTTGCTCCAGGGTCTTCTCGAAAGCGGCCTCGCCGTCCTCCCGGCCGACCATGAATTCGATCCAGCGAACATTCGCCAGCACGACGTCGTACTCCGGACTGGCCGCCAGCGCCTGGAGCACAAGCAGCGCCTCCGGCCGCTTCCACTCGAGGATCGAACCGTCGATGGGGTTCGATATCCAGTCCCAGGTGTTGGGGATGATCTCCTTCAGTGTCTCGCGGACCGCCGCCGGGACCGGCGCCACGTCCAGTCCCGCCTCGTTGCAGATGTCCGCGCTCTCCACCATCTCGCCGCCCGCGCCACCCAGTATCGCGACACGTGGTCCGGCCGCCGGTCCCGCGTGGGCGAAAGCGATCAGCATGTCGATCATGTCGTTCAGCGAGGTGACCTCCAGGGCGCCTGCCTGGCGCACCGCCGCGTGCCAGACCGCCGCTTCGCTGGCCAGCGATGCCGTGTGCGAAGCCGCGGCGGACCGTCCGGCGGTTGTGCGGCCGCCCTTCAGGATAACGACGGGCTTCACGTCTGCCGCCGCGCGCAGCGCGCGCAAGAACCGGCGGCCGTCCTTCACGCCCTCGATGTAGGCGCCGATGACCGTCGTGTCCGGGTCCTGGGCGAAATGCTCCAGGAAGTCCGCCTCGTTCAGGTCCATGGCGTTCCCGTAGCTGATCACCTTGCTGAAGCCGAGCCCGCGCTCAACACCTCGGCCGATGATGCGGAAGGCGTGGCTCCCGCTCTGCGACAGCACGCCGACGTTGCCGGCCTTGCGGTTCAATACCGGATCGAAGCTGATGTTCTTCTTCGGGTAATGCACGCCCATGCAGTTAGGCCCGATTACGCGGATGCCCGCCTCCCGCGTGCGCCGGATGAGCTCGGCTTCGAGCTGGGCCGCGTCCTCCCGGCCGGTCTCGCTGAAGCGCCGACGACGGCGATGCTGCGCGGGGACA